>USKU01000027.1 GCA_900555335.1 uncultured Atopobium sp.
ATTCGCGGTGCTTTCCTCATTAACCTTGATTCTGTTGGTGCTGGTACACTCTCCATTCTTAAGAATGAGGGAATTGGCAACGTTCGTCGCGCTGACCGCAGAATGACTCGACTCCTTTCTACTATTGCAACTGATCTTCATATTGATGTTGAGCAGAGCGCATTTGACTGGGGCACCACTGATGCAACTCCTGCAATGCAGAATTCAGTTCGTTCTGTTACCTTGATGGGCTTGAATGAGGATGGACTTCCTGCGCTTAGCCGCACCGCTGCTGATGTTCGCGAGAACGTTAATGCTGGTCAGTGTGCTGACGCTGCAGCTCTTGTTACTGAGCTTATTAGACGCTCATAAACGAACAAGAAACTAGTACAAATTTTTATGAAAGGGCAGAAAGTTCTGCCCTTTCTTTTTTGAGCAGCAAGACAAGATCACACAACTAAAGAGGACGTCTTATTTTTGCTGTAAATACATGAGTGCATCCAATAAGTACTGATCCTGCCAGAGCAAGCAAAAGAGGAATTGCATACGCATTGTCTGCCGTGCCCGGAAGATGGGGCTTAGGAGCTACGCGAATAGTCTGAGCTTTAGAGTGACTGTCGGTGTGCGATGCAACCTCTTCACCACTTTTTGAGATTGTTTCATAGGCGGTAACTTCTTTGCCCTCCAGCGAGGCAGTCCTTACAGAAAAAGGAACCGCAGCTTCTCCTGATGAGGTGGGAGCTTTGAAGCGGACAGTTCCGCGAGCAACAGGCTCTGCCGTACCTTCTTGGAGCTGCTTTGTTTCATAGAGTTCTCCAGTAATTTCGTACTCTTCCCCTGGAGTAAGCCCTTCATATTTGATGTGATCAACAAGATTGAGCACCTCGGTGTATTCAGGATTTTTTGATCCCGCAGCATCTACAAGCATTGTTTGTAAAGAAATTCTTTCATCAATGAGTTCAGGTGCTTCTACAGTCTCTTCAGAAGTAAGGGTAACCGTAGGGTTCCATTCTTTGTTAAGAGAGTATCCTGCTGGAGCCGTAATCTCTTTAAGTGAATAGGAGCCAAAGGGAAGACCTTCAACGGCAGCCTCTCCAAGCTCGTTTGTGTCTACTGTGATGACAACTTCGTGAGGAGCAATCCATTTTCCCTGGTAGAAGATGGGTTGAGCAGAGCTATTAGTTAGCTCAATTTTGGCGCCCTTCAGACTTGGCATTTCATCCGCTTCAGAATAACCATCGGTCGAACTTAGAGAAGTATGCCCGATTTTCTTAACCTTAAGATTTCCTCTTATTACCTCATCTTTAAAGGTAAAGGAGTGTTCAGATGAGGAATTCTCTTTTCCGCTAGAAAGATTTGTCCAGATAAGCTTGCCGTCTTGGCTTGATAGCTTCCAGGTTTGAAGAGAAAGTCCTGGGAGTTTATAACCCTCTGGAGCTTGAATTTCTTCGATCTGGTAATACCCCAAAGGTAACCAGGGTTTCTCGCCAAGAGTAAAGAGGTCATCTCCAGAAACCTTATGGTCTGCATCAAAAGAAACAAAACCATGAGAATCAGTCGAGAAAACCCATGTTCTTATTGTTGTTTCAGCAGAGCCACTATAGGTCACTTTAAAAAGCGCGCCTTGAAGCGTTGCGTTTCCTTGGGGAGAAGCGCTTTGCTGCTCAGAACGAGCGTCTTCGTCGAGGCTAGTGCTGTGGTCAAAGTCTTGTTTTGAAATGCGTAGATCAAACTCTCCAATAGGAGTATCGGTAACCGTGAGAGTGCTCTCTTCCTGGTTTGTTATTTTTACAGCATGAACCGATTGGTCAAGAAGAAAGCCCTTTGGAGCAGTGGTTTCCTTTACATACACCGTTCCAACAGGAAGATTGTCGAGCGTTGCAGACCCAGATTTATCAAGGGTGAGACTACCAAGAAGATTGGTGCAACTCTCGTCGGAATATACTCCGTAGACAGCGCCTTCTAGGGAGTAGTACTCGTTATTGGAGGTGACATCAGGCAATAAGGAGCTTTTGGTAATTTTGAGTGAGCCAGCTTGCTGCCCAAAGAAAAACAGAACTTGCTTGTCTCCTGTAGGTACAAAGAGCTTTGCAACTCCGCTTTCTGGACCGCCACCATTGTTTTGAGCATAGTTCATAGCATCGGAATAGAACTGCTCAATAGGTTGATGAAGCTCTGTCTGAGGAACACTTACCGCAAGTGCATGGGCTTCACCACGCATAACGGCCCATAGTGCAAACTGTGTAATAGCGCGAGCTCTCCAGCCCGTATATCCATACACGTCCTTTTCTTGGGACGCAGTAGCTCCGTGATAGATGATGTAATCAATAGCTCGAAGCTGTTCATTTGTATACGTTCCACCGCGAACGCCATTGGTTGAGGTGAGCTTTGTATAAGATTGCGGGTCAACCACACTTCCCGTTGCTCCTGGCCATGCACCATAGTGGTTAAATTCATCTCCACAGTAAAGATAGGTACCATCGCTAGCAGTCCACATGGGAATTTGCTGTCCACCAGGAAAATCTTCTCTTTGTGCAACGGTAAATGAGGGTTCTTGTGCAAAAGCAAGCCTATGAGCAGGCTTTAGGAAAAAATGGCTGAGGAGAAGGGCTCCAAGTAACAGAGGGATAAACCAGAAGTGAAAGACAGAAGAAGGAGTTTGTCTTCGTGTAGCTGTTTCCTTCTTAGGTTTTGAGGATTTTGTGATAAACATACGTGCCTCCAAACTGAAAAATCAGAGGTAGATTGCGTATATAGAGATAATTGGTAATGCATAAACGTGAGCTTTTGTTGCAACATATAGACAATTAGTGTTAACGTATTCAGTAATCAGTAACACTTACTAATTAATGAGGTTATCGTGCGTTACAGCAAGCAACGTGAGGCAATTCGTACTTATATGGAAGGTCGCCATGACCATCCAACGGCAGATAGTGTGTATGCAGCAGTAAGAGAGGAATTACCAAACATCTCTCTTGGAACTGTTTACCGTAACCTTATGCAGCTTGTTGACGCAGGCGAGCTCCAGGTTGTTAATACCGGCGATAATATCTCTCGTTTTGATCCAACAACAACCGAGCATGCACACTTCCAGTGTCATGAGTGTGGCCGTGTCTTTGATGTTGATGGACCAGTTCTGAGGGACCTTACCAGCCTCACCAAGGATTCTTGCGGCGAGATTGACTCTTACGCTCTGTGCTTTACGGGTATTTGTAACGAGTGCCTATCTAAGAATCCAGCGCTCCATCACAGCGTTAACTAATTATGCTGCAACAAAACAGCTTTCTTTAGGACCGGTGCTTCACCGGTCTTTTTCTTTATGGGGGAGCCTCAGGTTTGCGAGAAAACCTGTCCGCTAGACGTGCCCGCAGACCCGCATGTCCTACAGAAGGAAAGCTACTTGGCATGACGGGATCTCCGCCAAGCAGTTTTGCCCGAGGAAGGTGGAGTTGTCGGGTGGAGAGTAGGCGCCTATAAGAGGTGGGATAGTGGTGTGCGGGGGTTTCTCGCCAGAAGTACTTTTGCATAGCGCTCCTTTCGTTGGAGAGCATGCTAAAGAGTGACTTTGTGCCTATTCTGACCAGCGCTTGTCCAGTTTCTGTCAGGGAAAATTTGTGTAGGCGCATATTTGTTGCATACGCGCAGCTAGGCAGAAAACGACGCATCAAACTTTTATTTAGTTGCTAAGCAAGCAATTAAAAGGCAAAAAATACTGTGATAAAATCTACACAATTGCGGGTATCGCCAAGTGGTAAGGCAATGGCTTCCCAAGCCATCATCCGCGGGTTCGAATCCCGTTGCCCGCTCCAAAGACATACAAGAGCCCTTCGGGGCTCTTTTTATGGACAAGATTGAAATTTGGCGTTGTGAAGAAGGTTGTTCGGGTAGAAGTTGAGCGGAAATATTTTGGATATATCTTTGATAGAGCGTGCTTAAGTACTCGAATTACGCGGACTGATGGTTGAAGGGAACAACATGGCACAAATTCCTATGACAGATCAAGAGGTAAAGATTGCCCTTGATGCGCTGTCAGATCAGATTGATAAATATGCAGAGCTTCTTGTGAAGAAGGGGTGTGCAATTTCTGAGGGAAGTCAGCTGGTAATTAATGCTTCGATTGAGATTGCTGATTTTGCCCGTAGGGTTCAGCGAGCAGCTTATGCGGCTGGCGCAGAATTTGTCACAGTTATTTGGGGCGATCAAGAGTCCTCAAGAATTATGTACGAAAACGTTGACCTAGCCCGTCTCTCTAAGACACCAAGCTGGAAGATTGAGCAGCTTAACTCCCTTGCAGAGCAGGGTGCAGCATTTTTGTTCCTCTCGTCTGATGACCCAAATGGTCTAAAGGGAATTGATCCAGAAAAGCCAGCTGCTGTTTCTCGCGCAAGAAACTTAGAGTGCGACGTCTTTAGAAACGGTATGGACTTTGGTAAAAACGTTTGGTGTATTGCTGGTGTTCCTGCAGCTGAATGGGCAAAGGTAATTTTCCCCGAGCTTTCCGAGGCTGAGGCAATCTACAGGCTTTGGATTGCAATTTTAGACGTTGCTCATGCAAGTGGAGAAGATCCTCAGAGTGCTTGGGAGACCCACAATGCAACATTTGAGAAAACCAAGCGCTTCATGAATTCTCACCAGTTTGAAGAGCTTCGCTATGAATCTTCAAATGGAACTAATCTGACTATTGGTATGAACCCAGGGCATCTTTGGGAGGGCGGCGCTGGAAAGACGCAGGATGGAACGTTGTTCTTCCCTAACATTCCTACCGAGGAAGTCTTTACAACGCCAAACTATCGCAAGGTAAACGGCACTGTTCACTCTGCGTTGCCTCTGATTCATGCCGGCCAGATTGTTAAAAACTTCTGGTTTACCTTCAAAGACGGCGAGGTTGTTGACTACGGCGCTGAGCAGGGCAAAGACGTTCTGACTTCTATTGTTTCTCAAAAGGGCGGTAAGTACCTGGGAGAATGCGCTTTAATCTCTAAGAACACGCCTATTCGCCAGAGCGGCATTCTGTTCTACGATACCCTGTATGACGAGAATGCTAGCTGCCATTTAGCACTTGGAATGGGCTTCCCAGAGTGCCTGAAGGGCGGCCTTGAGATGAGCCCAGATGAGCTCTTGGCCCACGGTGTTAATCAGAGCACTACGCACGTTGATTTTATGATTGGTGCAGACGATTTGAACATTTGGGGAATTTCTGCCGATGGAAAAGAAACACCAATTTTCGTAAATGGACAATGGGCATGGGAGTAAACTGCTACACTATCCTAGTTGCGTGGTAAAATTGCCACGCCCGATAATGGGCCGTTAGCTCAGTTGGTAGAGCAGGGGACTTTTAATCCCAAGGTCTAGGGTTCGAACCCCTAACGGCCCACCAGGTAATTCAAAGGTCGGGTACCATAGTGGTACTCGACCTTTTCTTTTACGAGCAGAAGGAGTCTCATCGTGGTAGATCGCTACACCGGCAAAGAAATGGGCCACATCTTTTCTTTGGAGAACAAGTACGCCGTTTGGCAGGAGATTGAAGTCCTTGCGTGCGAAGCACAGGCTGAGCTTGGTGTTATTGGCATTTCTCGCGAAGAGGCAGCTTGGATTCGAGAGCACGCTGCGTTTAATCGCGCTGAGGTAGACGAGATTGAGGCCGTTACCAACCACGACGTCATTGCCTTCCTGACCAATATGGGCTCCTACATCGATGCCAAGGTTCCAGAGGGTGAGCTTAAGCCAAGTCGCTGGGTTCACTACGGTATGACCTCAACAGACCTGGGTGATACAGCCCTTTGCTATCAGCTCACCCAGGCATGTGACCTGCTCATTGCTGCGGTTCGTCGCTGCGCTGCTATCTGCAAGCGTCGCGCATTTGAGGAGCGCGATACTCTGTGCGTTGGTCGCACTCATGGCATTCATGCTGAGCCTATGACCTTTGGCATGAAATTTGGTAGCTGGGCCTGGGAGTTTAAGCGCGACCTTGACCGCTTGAAGGATGCTCGTAAAAACGTTGCCTATGGTGCTATTTCTGGTGCTGTTGGAACCTACTCTTCTATTGATCCTTTTGTAGAGGAGTATGTTTGCGAGAAACTCGGTCTTGTCCACGATCCACTTTCAACCCAGGTTATTTCTCGCGACCACCACGCTTACCTTGCTGGTGTTCTGGCAACCGTTGCCGCTACCTGTGAGCGTATTGCAACTGAGATGCGTGCGCTGCAGAAGACCGATACCCTCGAGGCTGAGGAGCCATTCCGCAAGGGTCAGAAGGGCTCTTCCGCTATGCCTCACAAGCGAAACCCCATTACTGCCGAGAAGATCTGTGGTTTGTCCCGCGTAGTTAAGGCTAACGCACAGGTTGCTTTTGATAACGTTGCTCTTTGGCATGAGCGTGATATCAGCCACTCTTCCGCTGAGCGCGTTGCTCAGGCAGATAGTTTTATTGCTCTTGACCACATGCTGTCAAAGCTTGAGTTCCTGCTTGATGGCATGGTCCTGTATCCAGAGCAGATGATGGCCAATCTCAATAAGACCCGTGGTATGCTCTTCTCGTCAAAGGTTCTTCTTGCCCTGGTCAACACTGGTATTACTCGTGAAGAGGCGTACAAGATTGTTCAGTCCAACGCTATGAAGGTCTGGGCAGATATTCAGCAGTGCAAGGAAGGAGCATCCTACCAGGAGCTTCTTGAGGCAGATCCAGCCTGTACGCTGAGCCATGAGGAGCTTGAGAAAATCTTTGATCCTCGCGCATTCCTTACTCGTTCAAACGTTTTGTTTGACCGTCTCGAGCATCTTGAATTGGACTAAATCGTGTCTCTGTTTGGGAACATTTCTCGCCGAAACTTCTTTAAGACGGGAGCGGCTGGTGTCGTAGTTGCGGGTGCAATTAGCATCGCGGCTGGCTGCTCTCATCAAGAAGGCTCGGGAGATGCAGGAAAACCGCTGGTACTTGACGAGTCCTCTGGCACAAATGTGCTGGACTCCTATAGCTCTGCGGAGTATTCTGCCCAACCTAGCCAGACCTGGATTCTTCCTTTGGGAAGCGTGCTGCATCCAGCCGATGGAAATTGGATTCCCGTCACCACGGCCGGCGCATCTGCTACGCCAATGGTGAAGGGCTCTGCTCTTTCGCTGACGTCTGGCCAGGTTGTTGACGTTGTTCCTGCGGCTCAGATGAACAATACCACCGCCGTAATTTACGACGTTCGCTGCTCCGACTCCGTTTATGCATGGGTTGAGGTGGACACCACAACTTTTGACTGGGAACTTCTTGCCGCACCATTTTCTGACGGCAAGCTTACTGGAGATGCAAAGGTCCTCTACAAGGCCGATAAAAACTGGGATCCGGCTCCGTTTGCCTGCGGAGACGATAAGGTGGTTTGGCTAGTCCAACCAGCTTCTTCTGGCGAGAAAACCCGTGAATCTTCACACTGCTACGTGTGGCGTGTGGGGGATTCTGAGGGAACGGATGCCGTTGAATCTCCAGGTAGATTTGCTACTGCACCGTCTATCTCAAAGGGCGTAGTTACCCTTACTCCTCGAGTTCGCGCCTCCGAGGGCACTTACTATGGCGTTACAGCATACCTGCTGGGAGACAACCTTAAAACCAAGGTTGACCAGCTTGTTATGCCTCAATCTGTCAAACCTTTTGCAGCAAGTCGCGTAGACGATAAGTTCATTGTGTCAGTTGAAGCAAGTTATGACTCGGGCGGTCTGTTGGGCAAGATGGGAACATATATCCTGCCTGCTTCAGGCGAAAACCCTTACGTCATAGAGCGTGAACCTTATGCAATAACGGCAGGTAAAGGTAGCCTTTACATAGTTAAGAGCCGCGCCTCTTACGTGCTTGTTGATACGCAAAATCAAACGGCAAACTGGCTCTATTCAATGGATAGAAGCGTTGATTACGGAGAGTTTCCCGCTCGAGAAGGCAACTGTGATTCTTTTGTAACCTACTCAACTGTTAAGGATCCTACCAGCGGATATCCGGCTTCCGTGACAGTTCGTGTTTTTTCTTTGTAGATTATTTGTAGGTATAGAGATAGAATGAATACAAATAATTAATGAATAATCGTAATGTGCCATACGCACATACATGCAGGGCAAAAGAAAAGGGGAGACAATGGCTTCCGACGAGAAGAAAATTCTGATTGTCGAAGATGAGAAAGTCATCCGTGACGCCGTCTCAGCATATCTTGAGCGCGAAAATTACGTTGTTAAGGGCGTTGGCGACGGTCAAAGTGCAGTTGAAGAGTTTGAAAAGCACGCATTTGACCTGGTGATTCTCGATCTTATGCTCCCAAAACTTTCTGGAGAGCGCGTTTGCCGTGCAATTAGAGATACCTCTAACGTGCCTATCATCATGCTTACCGCAAAAGGAGAGGTAGAAGACAGGATTATTGGTCTTGAGCTTGGTGCTGATGACTATCTTGTTAAGCCTTTCTCGCCACGTGAGCTGGTGGCACGCGTCCGCGCATTGTTCCGTCGCACGTATTCTGAGCCAGACACTGCTGTTGACGTGCTTGATTACGGTACCCTTACTATTGATATTTCTGGTCATAAGATTCTCATCAACAACGAGGAAGTTGACCTGACCGCTTCAGAGTTTAAGCTGCTCACCACCCTTGCTCGCTATCCTGGCCGCGTGTACACACGTATGGAGCTTGTCGAGAAGGTCCTGGGTTATGATTTTGAGGGCTATGAGCGCACTATTGATTCGCATGTCAAGAACTTACGCGCAAAGCTCGGCGATGATCCTCGTAATCCTCGCTGGCTGTTCACCGTTCACGGTGTTGGCTATCGCTTTGAGGCTGGCAACGCTAGCCACGAGTCCTAAGCTTTAGAGCTTTGGCGCTCTTCAAGAAACATCACTCAAATTCTCTTAAGAACCCTCCGGAAACTGAGGGTTCTTATAAAACTATTAAGCCTGATCCCGTTGGCACTCAAAGCTTTACCACCCGTATGGCAGCGTTCTTTGCGCTAACTGCCGTCATGACGGTTTTGGTGCTTATTTCTGTCTTGGGTATTGTGTGGGAGAGTCGCTTTACTGCTTATACCAGGGAGAACCTACAAAACACCGTTGATACTACCGCGCTCAATATGTCTCAGGCGTACGCGCGCGCAGAAGGCTGGAATGCCGACGTTCTCTCTATTGCACGTCAGGCCTCTGCAACCAATTCCGATATTGGTATCCAGGTCTTAGATGTTTCTGGCGTGGTTCTGTATGACGACTCTGCGCCAAATGCTCGCCGACCTGGCGGAGATAGCGCACTATCTGGCCCTCAGACGGGTGACGCCGTGGTTTATGCAGTTGTCCAAAACCTACAAGGTGAGCCTGTGGGCAGCATTAGAATTTGGACGTTTGGTTCTGAACCGTTCTTGACCCAGCGAGACATTGCGTTCCGTAATGGATCTTACCAGGCAATTAGTCTTGCTGCAGCCATTGCAATCTCGCTTTCTGGACTGATTGGTATTTTGGCTTCACGCTCGCTTACCAAGCCGGTACGCCGTATTACCGAGACGGCTGTCCAGATCAGAAGCGGCAATCTTGCGGCTCGTTCAGGCATCCGTGGCGAGAATGAACTGGGGCGTCTGGGAGAAACCTTCGACGACATGGCGTCTTCACTCGAGAGAGACATTAAGCTTGAACGCCGTCTGACCAGCGATGTTGCACACGAGCTCAGAACTCCGCTCATGGCTATTATGGCCACTGTTGAGGCAATCCAAGATGGCATCCTACCTGCAGATGAAGAGCGCTTGGAAAACATTGTGTCTGAGAGTAGACGTCTTTCTCGCCTGGTAGATGCCATGCTCCATCTCTCAAGACTTGAGAACGGAAAGACAAAGTTTAACCCAGAAAGCGTCAATGTGGTGGCAATGGTGGCAAGCATTGTTGCCGTGCAAGAAACGCTCTTCAAGGAAAACAATCGCACGTTGACCTTTGTGGATAAGACACCCGAGGGCAATTGTTTTGTTGATATTGATTCGGACATGATCCGAGAAGCCCTGACCAATTTGTTGAGCAACGCTATCCGCTACACCAATGATGGAGGCCATGTAGTCATAACCGTATCAATTGACGATACTGATGCGGTTATCTCCGTGACTGATGATGGTATGGGAATTGCTCCCGAGGACATTCCACAGACCTTCTCGCGATTCTGGCGTGCTGAAGAAAGTCGCGAGCACGCTTCGGGTGGTCTTGGTGTTGGATTGGCAATTACAAAAGAGATTATGGACCGTCATAACGGCACTATCTCGGTAGAATCCGAGCTTGGAAAGGGCACGACCTTCTCGCTGCACCTTCCTCTGCTTGCCCAAAATAATATCTCTGTAACAGATACTTTGTTGTAGGTCGATTTTTGGGCATTTTGCCGTACAATCAAAAGTCCTGCAATACAACGCGCTTTGCGCAGAAGTGAGGTCATTGTGGCTGGAGCTGAGCTTCGTCCCGATTCGCACGGTAAGGTTCGCGATATCTACGATTGTGGCGACAAACTTTTGATGGTTGCGAGCGATCGCATTAGTGCTTTTGACTTTATTCTCCCCGACGAGATTCCTTTTAAGGGAGAAATTCTGACGCGTATCAGCGCTTTCTGGTTTAATCGCTTCAAGGATCTTCTGCCTAACCACATGATTTCTGTTCTGCCAGATCAGACTCCTGAGCAGTTTGCAGATTACACTGAGTATCTTGCTGGTCGCGCAATGCTGGTAAAGAAAGCACAGACCGTGCCAATTGAGTGCATTGTCCGTGGTTACCTTACTGGTTCTGGCAAAAAGACCTACGACCAGGACGGTACCGTCTGCGGCATTAAGCTGCCTGATGGCTTGACTGAGGCCTCTAAGCTTCCTGAGCCAATCTTCACTCCTTCCACTAAGGCTGAGCTTGGCGATCATGACGAGAATATCTCGTTTGAGCGTTGCTGCGAGATTGTTGGTGAGGATGTTGCTACTCAGCTGAAGGAAGCCTCGCTTGCAATTTATAAGGCTGCTGCAGAATATGCTGCAACTCGTGGAATTATTATTGCGGATACCAAATTTGAGTTTGGTTTTATCGACGGAAAACTTACACTTATTGATGAGTGCCTTACACCTGATTCAAGCCGTTTCTGGCCTGCTGAGGGTTATTCTGAGGGACACGTTCAGCCAAGCTACGACAAACAGTATGTACGCGATTGGCTGAAAGCCCACTGGGACATGCAAGGAGAGCCACCTCATCTTCCAGAAGAGGTTATTGAGGGCACGTCCGAGCGTTATCGTACGGCATTCCAGATTATTACGGGAACTGAGTTTGTACCACTGAAGGAGACCAATGTCACTGCGTGACACCATTACGGGCGCAACCAAAGAAGCGCGTGAGGCTACCGCAAGCCTTTCAAAGAAAGAAGCCTCTGAGGAGACTGAGCGTCCTTCGTATTCCGCTTTTGGTCGCAAATCTGCTGCTACTGCTAAACCAGTACGAGAGGCAGCTGCGTCTGTACGTGTGACTGGCTCCGGCTCTGGCTCCAGTGCTCCAAAGAGCAAAGAGGAGAAGCGTGCTGCACGTGCTCGCCAGCGCGAGCGCGAGGATATTCGTAGCCGCGGATTTGAGGCTATGCTGCGCGCGGATTCAGACTATCATCGTGCCGAGCGCGTTTGGTGGGTCTTCCTAGGTCTTGGCTTTGTTGCAACCATCATTACACTGGTGCTTTCGTATATGGTTCCTGAATCCAGGGACCTGAACACCGGCGTTGGTATGATTTCTGCCATTATGCTGGTCTTTGCTTACTTCTGCATCTTTGGCTCGGTTGTCTACAGCTTCTTTAAGATGCGTCCTCTTCGCAAGAAGATCGAGGCTAAGGTTGCTGGCATGACCGACAAGAAGCTCAACGATTTCTACCTCGAGCGTCAGGCTGAGTACGACAGAAAGAGAGCCGAGCGCAAGGCTCGTCGCAAGTAGCAGCTCTCGCGCTGCTGCCGGCGCCGCAAGCGTTGGCGATATTTGCGTACGCGAGCCTACGTGAGTAGAATATCCCACATGCCTTCGTAGCTCAGGGGATAGAGCACCGCTCTCCTAAAGCGGGTGTCGGCCGTTCGAATCGGCCCGGGGGCACCATTGATTTTAAACCGGCAGCTTCGTGCTGCCGGTTTTTCTTTGTTGCGGCGTGTCAGCGTCGGTTTCTTTGGCTTGGCGTACAAAATGATGCAGCTTAGCCGCGCCTCGCTGAGAAATTGTCATGTTTCTAGTCAAGATAATCGGACGACTGGGGCTCAATGTCCGACATTTAGAGAGCCTCGCTACTTGATATACATTTCTATGCATAAACTTCAATTAATATGCTTGAAAATGAATAGAGATATATAAGAAATTTAACTATCGATAAATTCCGCACTTAAGGAACACACCTATGACAGATATTCTGCTCAATTACGGGCGTATTACACACCTAATGAAGATAATCTGCATGCCTTAGCTATTTTTGGTGTCATGTATACGTCTTTTTGACAGATTATCTGACTTAGATGTGTTCGGCCATCAGCAAATGGATCCGATTGGCCGTATTCCGAAAAATGATGCAAGTAAGCCTTGGTCATTCGAAGATGTTTTATTGCTGGAGACAGTCGTGATAATTGCGGCAATGAAACGCTCGCAGCGCTGAAGTGCTTGCGTCACCGGTTCCGGCGATGACACGTGCCGCTGTCGAACGATTTCTGTGGCAGCAAAAAGCCCTGCAACCAAACACGGTTGCAGGGCTTGAACGTACTGGTTGAGCACATTGCACGTCGCGGCGTTTACGCTGATGGGCGAGGTCCGCTAGAGACGCGGATGGTGATAGTAGCGCCAGCTGCAGCACTTGATGGTGTCTGGCCAATTACGTTTCCGGTTGCAACGTTGTCGTCATAGACCCAAACCGTGTTGACCTGGAAGCCCGCGTTCTCCAGCGTGGACTGGGCAGTTTCAAAGTCCTTGCCAACAACGTTTGGAACAGAACCGCTCTGAGCGCCAGAAGAAACAACGATGGTTACCGTAGATCCCTTATCTGCCTTGCCGTTAGCCGGAGACTGAGAGATGACGCGACCTTCAGGAACGCTTGACGAAGGTTGCTGCTGAGTGTCTACCTTGAAGCCTGCATCTTTCAGGACATCGGACGCACGCTCGGCAGTCATTTCAGTGACGTCTGGAACATCTGTCTTACCCTTGCCCGAAGACAGGTGGTAGGTGATAGTGTCACCAGCCTTAGCGTCGCTACCTGCGGCTGGTTCTTGTGTTGCAACATAACCAACGGTTACGTCGTCCGACTCAACCGAGTCACCATTTCTTGCTTTGAGACCAACGGCAGCAAGAGCAGACTCAGCCTCTGATGGACTCTTGTTGGTAAGATCGGGCACCTTAACTGCGGCAGCAGGTTTAGCTCCCTTAGAAATGACAAGATTAACCGCGGTTCCCTCAGGAGCCTGCCTGTTAGCGCTTGGTGTCTGGTCGATGACCTGGCCTTCTGGAGCAGAATCGCTGTAGCTTTCTGTAACAGTTCCCAGCTTAAAGTGGCTACCAGATGCATTTAGCGCCTGAGTTGCCTGGTCTTTTGTCTGACCAACAAACTGTGGAACCAGATACTGCTGGGAGGAGTTGCCGAGCATCTGCGCAATAGCAAAGCCTGCAAGAGCCAGGACAACCAAAGCGCCTAAAACGCCGAGAATAACGTTG
>USKU01000028.1 GCA_900555335.1 uncultured Atopobium sp.
CCTCTCTAACCGCTACATTTCTGACCGATTCTTGCCGGATAAGGCAATTGACCTGGTAGATGAGGCGGCTTCAAGACTTCGCATGGAGCTTGATTCCATGCCAGCAGAGATTGATGCGGTTGATCGTCAGCTCACTCAGATGCAGATCGAGGAGCAGGCCCTGATGAAGGAGGAAGACGCTGCTTCTAAGGAGCGCCTGGAGAACCTTCGCGCAGAGATTGCTACAACTCAGGAGAAGCTGGATGGCATGAAGGCCAACTGGCAGAACGAGCGTGGCGCAATTGACCTGGTACAGGACTTGAAATCCCAGATTGAGGACGCAAAGACGCAGATGGAGCGCGTGACCCGCGAGGGAGATTTGGCGCAGGCATCTGAGCTTCGTTACAGCACTATTCCAGAGCTTGAGCGCAAATATGATGAGGCAGAAAAAGCCCTTCTCGCCAAGCAGGAAGACGGCGGAATCCTCAAGGAAGAGGTCACTACGGACGAGATTGCCGAGGTAGTTTCTTCGTGGACCGGCGTACCTGTGTCCAAGATGATGCAGGGCGAGATGGACAAGCTCAAGAACCTTGAGGACCAGCTTCACCTGCGTGTTATTGGTCAGGACGACGCTGTTTCCGCAGTTGCTGCAGCAGTCCGTCGTTCTCGCGCAGGCCTGGCAGATCCAAACAAGCCTCTGGGCAGCTTCTTCTTCCTGGGCCCAACCGGCGTAGGTAAGACTGAGCTGGCAAAGGCGCTGGCAGAACTGCTGTTTGACGACGAGCGCTCGCTGGTCCGCATTGATATGTCTGAGTACATGGAGAAGTTCTCGGTCCAGCGACTCATTGGCGCACCTCCAGGATACGTGGGCTATGACGAGGGTGGCCAGCTCACCGAGGCAGTTCGCAGGCATCCATACTCCGTCATCTTGCTGGACGAGATGGAGAAGGCTCATCCTGACGTCTTCAACATCTTGCTACAGGTTCTGGACGACGGTCGTCTGACGGACGGTCAAGGTAGGGTAGTGAGCTTCAAGAACACCATCATTATCATGACCAGTAACGTTGGTTCGCAGTTCATTGCTGGTGCTGGTGAAGAGGGCCTTACCGAAGAGTCCAGGAAGCAGGTCATGGAGGCACTGCGTAGCTCCTTCCGCCCTGAGTTCTTGAACCGTATCGACGACGTGGTTGTCTTCCAGCCTCTGGGTCTTGAGGACATCGAGCGCATCGTGGACATTCAGCTCAAGGATGTTCGTAGCAGACTTGCGAGCGAGCGCATGACGCTGGAGCTTTCCGAGGCTGCAAAGCAGTCGCTGGCTCTTGACGGCCTGGATCCTGTTTACGGCGCTCGTCCTCTGAAGCGACTGATTCAGCGTCGCGTTGTTGACCAGGTAGCAAACTTGATTATTGCAGGTGAGCTGCATGAGGGCGATACTGTTCTGGTTGATACTGACGAGAACGGCAACTTGGTTGCTCGCAAGAAGTAAGTGAGGCTGCGCATGTGTGACGAGACAAAGAGGGCCGAGAAGTCCGAGCTACAGACCGTGGCACACGAGGACGTTGCGACGGCTACACCGCAGGTCGCGGCTGCTGCGACGGCGAAACCACAGGTCGCCGCGCAGCCAGCGGCGCACAAGGCCACGGCGCACAAGGACGCAGATTCCAAGAAAGCGCAGGTTGTTGACCCGGAGTTTGCTCGCGCGGAAAACGAAGACGATGACGGTTACGACCCGTATTCCGATCGTCGTCCCGTGAGCGAGCCTCTCTTTGAGCGCGATCCCTGGAGCTAGACGATAGGGTTTCTCGTCAGGCGCGGGTACGGGTTCGCGGGGTGACGCGAGTGCACGGGTTTCTCGCCAGGTGCGCTCTTACTGCGTGCTAAGCTCTACGAACAAAGCCGCTGGTACATGACGTATCAGCGGCTTTTTGCGTGCGGCTTGGCGTTACGTTCATGATTGTGAGCCTGAAAAGTGCATCATGTTTGAGTAAACTTACTCAGACATGATGAGAAAAACCGGCAAATTGCTCAGACAAGGTGCACTTTTCCGGCTTGAATTCTCATCGCAAGTGCAACAACAAAAGACAAGGTAGTGACCCATGGGTCTACAATGGCGCTTACGACAACGTTCATTGAAAGGATTTCCATGGGTCACTATAGCCATCTTAGCATTGAAGAGCGCGAAGACATTATGGTCTGGTGGAAAAATCATGAAAGTATAAGGCACAGACCTCTCATCAATTAGTGATGAAGAGATTGAGGCAGTATATAATGAGCTCAATCTGAGGCCACGTAAGCGACTGGGTTGGAAGTGCCCTTGGGAAGTTTACCATCACCAAACGTTGCACTTGCTTTGAGAATTCAAGAGCGAAAAGCCCTTATCGGACAGTTATTTAGAAACTGATTTTCCAAAGAGTGTCACATCTTCTCCGATTCGTATCCCGTATAGAAGGGTCAAGCAAGTGTCGCATGAATTTCATTATATATAAGACAGCTTTATTTAGAATCAGTTGAAGGACACACGTAAGATGGAGAAGTTGGAGTTTAAATGCACTTTACTCGAATATTCCTCCCCACAATCTCTTATGCCCCCAAGGTATCGATCGGAATAACATATATCCCATCCGAGCGCCGTCTACGCGCCATCGTCCCTTTACCGAGCAGCACAGCCATAAAGCTAGGCTTAGGATTTCTTGCTGCAGGATTAGCAGCCACCTTTCTCGCAACTCTTATGAGATTCGCAGCCGCATCTTCCACTTTAGATTCCCCCATCTTGATTTCAATGGCTGCCCATCGACCATCCGTCAATTCAATAATGGCGTCAACCTCAAGCCCATCGGCGTCCGCATAATATCGTAAAGATCCCCCATACGACTTAGGCAAAGCGGAAACGTAAACGGACAAATCATGAATGCAGAGTGACTCAATCAATAAACCAAAAAGCTGTCCGTCTTTAAGTAAGCGTGAAGAGTCGACACCTAATAAACTGGCCACGAGAGACGTATCGCAGAAATATCGTTTTGGTTTCGTGCGCAGCCTTGACTTTGACCTGATTGGCGCATCCCAGCCCGAGAGCTCCTCAATAAAATAGTTGCGTCTAAACTCTTCAAGGTATGAGGATATGGTCCCATCCACCGGAGCTATATTGTCAAAGGCAGCAATATCATCTCTCACGGTACCCAGCGTTGCACTCGTTGCTACATTTCGTGCAAGAGATGCAGCTATGCGGCGGGACAGAAGTGGACTTTTCCCCGCGCGAGGCATGCTTACATCAAAAAGTGCATTAAGATACTCATCGGTAACGGCCCTTGGATCCGCCAATTTTTTTGTTTGAAGAGCCGGCCATCCACCGCGGCATACAATATTGGCTAAATCGGCGAGATCAATATGAGATTGCGCCGGTTGGAAGGAATCTTCAAAGAGTCCCAAAAGAGATACTGCTCCCGTAGAATCTCCAGTCTCTGCAAGACTCATAGTATGCATACGCAACCGTGCAATGCGTCCTGCTCCACTATGTCTTTTTTCATCCTCGGGAGGAGTGGAGGAGCCTGTCAAAATAAACTGTCCCGGCTTATTTGCACTATCATCAATCCTATGACGTACAATATTCCATATAGCAGGTATATCTTGCCACTCGTCAATAACATGAGGGGCATCACCAACAAGAGCAAGCTGTGGATCATCCATATAGATCTGTTCGGATTCATCCACACGTGTCACACTCTCGCCAAATGACTGTGCCGTCCAGGATTTCCCCGACCAACGAGGACCACAAAGTTCTATACCACCAAAGGTATCCAGAAGGACCTGCACCTGTGAATCAATAATACGAGGAATGTATGTTACCGGCTTAAACTTTGAATATCTCATAAGACCCCCTTCCTCGTAAGAACTATTGTAATGCCTGATGATAGCACAAATTCAACTCTTCATTGATGATTTTCGAGGATTTCCATTTATGATTTTCGAGCTAACTCAACTATGTTTTTCGAGCCATTACATTGATGATTTTCGAAGGATTAACCGCAGTGAAGGAATTGCTGTACGCCGTTATTCCTCCTGAAATTCGCCGGCAAGAAGCTCGTTGTATCTCCAACTTCGAAAATACTGGAGCAATTTCACAAGGAATAATAGCCGGTGTTATAAAGTGCGTACGCCATACGTATACAGCGATTATAAAAGCGGAGGGATCTGTGTTTTATGAGTGAGCATAGTCTTGCTGCGCACAAGCAAAATACAATCCAAACCACAGAGATTGATGACAGTGTCGCACAAAAAGAAAGAATCATTGCAGCCGCCTATTCTATTGGGGCAAAACAAGGACTTGCCGCAATTTCCGCACGAGGAGTCGCACGGAATGCAAATGTTTCAGTTGGCTACTTGTACAAACTCTTTCCTTCAAAGAGCGACATCATGGTTGCGGCCGCTGAACGTTACTTTGAGCACACTCTCTTCCAGGAAATATGTCATATCAACGTGGAAGAATCATACGTCGAGTATTGCAAGAGACTTTGGGATTGCGCCTCTGCAGCAGTTGCTGTCTTTAGGAGAGACTGGTTAAGGGACTGGAAAGATCTTCCAAAAGCCGATCTTCTCGCCGCCCAAATTCGCATGGATACCATGCTTGAACATGCAAAGTCAGGACTTGAAAAAGTTCTCACACAAGATGAGCATATTGATTGGAAAACACTACCGGCAGAGATAGATGTAGCGTCTATTACGACGTTTACCGTGCGTGCCATGTTGGATTCCTTACGCGAGAAAAACGCCGATTGCACGGTACTGTTTACGCTCCTTGAACGCGGACTTTACGATACCGGCCGGCATAATCTCTAAAATAGCGTCTGACCAAAGCATCGTGAACCAAACCGTATTGTTGTTCACACTATGGCAACTAGCATCAATACCGTCCATAAATCACGACCAAATGCTTGAACCAAAAGGTAGAGCAATATGTATGGGACAGTGTCTTTATGCTTGGATTTGCTACGGTAGCGATTACAGGTGCGCTCGTTTTTTATACTATTGGCGTTTTTGCCGAACGCCAGTCGGGCACACTTAAACTGAGTCATATCGTGCTTTTTTACTTGGGGTTTACGTGTGACACAACAGGAACAGCATGTATGTCTTTTATTGCACAAAACGGCTCTCAGAATCCGGTACATGCGACGACCGGAGCACTTGCAATTATCCTTATGATCGTACACGCAGTATGGGCAACCATTGTGTATTCCAAGAAAAATCCTACAACGCTCGCTCGCTTCCATCGTCTCAGTATTGGAGTTTGGCTTGTGTGGCTTGTGCCTTACATTTGCGGCATGCTCATGGGAATACCGGCTCTTGCCATAGGACCAAACCTCGCGCTTGGTATAGCGATTGGTATAGCCTTCGTCATTGGCCTCATTGCATATCAATGCAAACCATGTGCTCGCACGTAGCTATGAAAGGATAATTTGGCGATATAATGCGTCGGCACTACATTACACCAGCCGACCGATAGGAATCCTTACATGAATCCTTTGATTGTGTACTACTCATATTCAGGCATAACAAGAAAGCTCGTGGAAGACATTGCACTCATTACGGACGGAGAACTACAAGAGCTTGAACCTCAAGATCCGTATTCGCCTATTACTTCTTTTTATTGTCACCCTAATCGCTCTACAAAAATGGCAATACGTAGGTATTCATCCAGTTCCAAGAAGCCATATCCCACGACTCCAAGCCCAGCTCTTCTGAAGTTACCACTCTGGCCGACGTGCCCTCAACCAGAAGCATGCTGCCATCTCCAACGGCTATCAAATGTGGCGTAAGACTGAACGTATCGCAAAAAATCAACTTTGATTTTGTACGTGCACCATCTTTGGTAGGAATCTCCCATATATCAATGGATTCAACGGGAGTATGTCCAACAATTTGATTGACACCAGGAAGCGGATCTTGATAGAGCTCTGATAAATCCGCCCAAAGTGGACTGGCAATTTCGCTTCCACCACGACCTGGCCCTGCACTGTCAAGTGCAGCGAGAGCTTTATCGTCTCCACGTCGAAACATTTCATTGAGAGCATCGGAAAGCGTACAAGGAGTTTCCCTTTGGTCTGACGTAAGAAAGCGATAAGCCCACTCCCTTGTTATGCCCGCGTGTGTTACTACATAATTGCCCACAACGCATGCCATCTGAATCTTCATATAGGTAAGCGCTTCCGAAACTTCTTTATAGAGATCGGTATGCGTACCAGGCCCTGGAATACCTCGTAAATATTGCATGTCATGGTTTCCTAGGACAAAATCAACATCAAGACCATGCTTTCTTTTACCGTCAATCCATGTTAAAAAGTCATCAATCGCATCCAACATAATCGAGCGGTTGGAGTGCCACTCATCAACATAGTCCCCGCAAAACACAACGCGATTAACATCCAGTTTCTTTATCGCTTGGTCAACTCGACTTAAAATGAGATCTTCTTTAAGGTGCATATCTCCTATGACAAGTGTTTTTGCTTTGTTTTCGGAATTACTCATCTTTGCCTCTCAAGAAGTTAGTTTCAAAAATTTACAACCCAAGCAGTTCGCTATGACTCCCTAAGCGCGTAGCGACAAGCACAAGCTCATCTTCTTTAATACGATAAATAAGAAGCCAATCAGGTTCAATATGACATTCGCGATGTCCTCGATACACTCCTCCTAAAGAGTGATCACACACTGATTTTGGAAGTTCTTCTCTACATACAAGCTTCTCAAGAATTTTCTCAAGCTTTTCAAGGTTTTTACCCTGCTTTTTTGCTCTTTTGTAGCTTGAATTCTCATTGCTAGTGCAACAACAAAAGACAAGGTAGTGACCCATGGGTCTACAATGGCGAGAAAATCAGGCTCCATGCAAGCGTCCATGGAAAGGCAATTTCGGGCACGCTTCAAAGTCTGCCTAAAAAGTGCAAAGAATCTGTGTTTGGGACACAGATTCTTTGATGAAATCAGGCAGAATCCACCGATTCTTTGATGTTTTCAGGCAAACGTTACAGATTCTTTGCAGAAATCAGGCGCGCTTAGTCCAAGCCTTACAGATCGGTTACTTTTCTCGAAGAGACGAACTTCTCGCCACGTGCCACACGAACCTTGCGCGACCAAGCGCTCACCTCATGTCGCGCATCGAGGTCAACAAAACCACCTCCTTACCTGCAATTTTTGAACAACATTTAAATAAAAATTTCTATTGACTTGTAATCAAAGTGATATCACAATGATGCCAATATAAAGCTCATTGTCACAAAGGAGATCTTATGAGCACCGAGAAAATCATTAAGTCCAAGAGTGGTTGGCTGTTCCTGCTGATTACCATTGTTCTTTTTGCAGTTGCAGCCCTGTTTTTGGCTAATTTTGTACTCAGCGCTATCGCTGCAGACAGAAATCCTCGCCTGGACCCATCGTTCCCAAGCATCATTGGTGCACTGGTATTTTTCTTTGCAGGTTTGTTTGTTTCGAGCGGACTATTCAGTCTTCAGCCTGGTCAAGCAAAGGTTTGCGTGCTGTTTGGTAAGTATATTGGCACCGTTAAGGACGAGGGCCTTCGTTGGGCAAATCCTTACTACGCCAAGACTCTTTCTACAAACCTGGGAGACCTCTCTTCTCTCGCTGCAGGCGTTACTCCCAGTGTAAGCGTGCACACCTCCATCATTTCTACCCGTGCTCGCACGCTGAACGGCGAAGTCCTCAAGGTCAACGACCGCATGGGTAACCCAATCGAGATCGCCGAGGTTGTTGTTTGGCGCGTGAGCGATACCGCAAAGGCCCTCTTTGACGTCGACGACTACGACAGCTACGTTACTATGCAGGCAGAGACCGCGCTCAGGCACGTCGCTAGCATCTACAGCTACGACCACATGGAGGACGAGTCCGAGTCCAACACTGCAATTACCCTGCGCTCCAACATCGAGGAAGTCTCCGAGGCACTTCAGTCTGAGCTGAGCCGCAATCTTTCCGTCGCTGGTATTACCGTTGACGACGCTCGCCTCACGCACCTGTCCTACGCTCCTGAGATTGCGCAGGCAATGCTCCGCCGCCAGCAGGCAGAGGCAATCATCGCTGCACGTAAAAAGATCGTCGAGGGCGCCGTTTCCATGGTTGACATGGCTCTCACTCAGCTTTCCGAGAATGGTGTTGTTGAGTTCGACGAGGACCGCAAGGCTGTCATGGCTTCCAACCTCATGGTTGTTCTCTGCGGCGAGTCCGAGGCTCAGCCTGTGCTTAACACCGGTTCCTTGCAGCAGTAAAGCATGGCGAGAAACCCATGGCACCTCGCAAACAATATCCACTTCGTGTAGCTCCAGAAGTCTGGGAGGCGGTTGAACGCTGGGCGCAAGACGACATGCGTTCAACTAACGCTCAGGTAGAATGGATTTTGCGCGATGCTCTGAGAAGGGCAAAGCGCTCTCCAAAAGTTCAAGACACTCGTGTGAAAAAGATAGATAAATTGGAAGAAGGAAACTAACATGGCCGACAACATCCCACAGCCACCTGTTCCTAACGCTCCCGTACCTCCTGCTGCACCAGTTGCACCTGCAGCGCCCGCAGCTCCCGCTGCACCAGCAGCACCCGTCGCGTCAGCTGCACTAGCCGCACCTGCAGCTGCCGCTACTACGCCTGCAGCTTCTCCCGCCCCAGCCCCAGCCCCAGCGGCTCCTGGCGAGGTTGTTCCCGTGTTGAGCGTCCAGCACTTTACCAAGAAGTATGGCTCCAAGGTAGCTGTTTCTGACCTTTCGCTCGACGTTATGCCTGGCGATATCTACGGTTTTATCG
This sequence comes from uncultured Atopobium sp., assembly GCA_900555335.1. Lineage (GTDB taxonomy): Bacteria > Actinomycetota > Coriobacteriia > Coriobacteriales > Atopobiaceae > Lancefieldella. The sequence goes on from USKU01000028.1 coordinate 8,770, forward strand.
GCCACAATGGCGCAGGTAAGACCACGCTTATCAAGTCCATCGTTGGTGCTCAGCCATTTGAGGGCGGCGTCATTTTTGTGGATTCAAAGAATGTGCTGGTTGACCCTGTTGGCTCAAAGCAGGTCATCGCTTACGTCCCAGATAACCCAGACATTTACGAGTTCATGAGCGGCATTAAGTACCTCAATTACGTCAGTGACATCTTTGGCGTTCCTGCGGAGAACCGCGTCGAGCGCATTACTACGTTAGCCAACCGCTTGGGCATCACTGATTCCCTGGCAAACGCTATTGGCAGCTACTCTCACGGTATGAAGCAGAAGCTGGTTCTGATTTCCGCCCTGCTCCATGAGCCAAAGCTCATCATTTTGGACGAGCCATTTGTTGGCCTTGATCCAGCAGCAAGCTTCGAGCTGAAGAAGATGTTGCACGAGCTTGCTGACCGCGGATCTGCCGTGTTCTTCTCGTCACATGTTCTTGAGGTTGTCGAGAAACTCTGCAATAAAATTGCAATTATTCGTCAAGGCAAGCTTCTTGCCGCAGGTAAAACGGACGAGATTCGAGGCAATGCTTCTCTTGAGGAAGTCTTCCTTGGCCTTGAGGCCGGCGCTCCTGGCGTTTCTGCCGAGATTGCTCAGGATATGGCTACCACGAAGGACGGCGCCGCTGTTCAGCCAGTCATTCCTGGCGCACCTGTAGCCGCTGCGCCTGCAGCACCCGCTGCACCTGCAGCACAAGCAGCTCCAGCAGCGCCTGCAGCTCCAGCAGCACCAGCAGCACCTGCAGCCCCAGCGGCACCTGCGGCTCCAACCGTGCCCGGAGCACCTGCTGCTCCAACTGTACCCGGTGCACCAGTTCCTCCAGGCGCTCCAGTTCCTCCCTCCTTCCCTAAGGAGAACTAGTCATGGCAAACAACGTTCCACAGGCTCCTCAGCGCCCCGATGTGCCTGAGCAGAACCTGCAACTTTCAGGAGATGTCTTTATTCCAGCTCAAGTAAGTGCTGGTCAAGTTCCTGTTCTCGATCGCTCTGAGCTCAAACTGCCTTCCAATCTCAAAGTGTTCTGGATGCTGCTTAAGGTTCAGATCACCATGATTTGGACTACGCAGGTTATAGGTGCTCGAAAGAATTTTGAGAAAAAGGTTGGTGCAAATGCCCTGCCTATTGTCGGTGGTATTTTTGCAGTTGTTGGCGCGCTCTTCATGATGGTTTACATTTACGGCATTGCGACAACTCTAGCCATTGCCGGCTTCACAAGGCTGCTTCCTCTGGCAGGAATTCTTGTTGGCGCTCTACCTGGTGTTATTTTGACGTTTGTAAAGGCCAATGGCGTGCTTTTTGCGTACAAGGATTACGACTTTATCATGTCGTTGCCAATCAAAAAGAGCACTATTATTTATTCTCGCGTAGCTGCTCTTTATGCTGCAGAGGGTATCTGGTCTATCACCATTATGCTGCCAGTCTTTTTGGCTTACTTTAGCTTTGAGGCAGTCACACTTCCGCGCTTGATTGGTGCTTTGTTTGCGCTTCTCCTTGGACCTAACCTTGCAGTTTCTGCTGCAATTCTCTTGGCTTTTGCGGTTGCAGCCCTTGCTGCAAAACTGCACTTCAAGAACTTGGGAATGGTCATCGGCGGCGTTTTTGGCCTTTTCTTTATGGTTGCGTATCTGTTCTTTATCTTTACGGTATCTTTCAATGCAGACAAGTTTGTCCCAGGTGTGGTGGATAACTTCCGGAACACCGTCTTTAGCGTTGCAAGTTCAGTTGGCGTAGTTTATCTTCCATCACTGTGGATTGCAGATTTCTTTAATTCTGGCTCCCTTGTCAGTTTCTTGCTGTTTGTCCTGGTTTCTATTGGAGCGCCCGCGGCAATTGTGGCAATCATTTCTCGCTTCAACGACCGCATTAATGCGCTGGTAAGCGAGGATAAGGTTCAGAAGAAGTTCACCACCAAACAGATTTCCACCAAGTCCGCGACGCCATTTGTTGCTCTGATCAGAAAAGAGATTCAAACCATCACAGGTTATCCAGCAGTCTTTATAAACATGCTTTTTGGCTGCTTGCTGATGGTTATTCTCGCCTTTATTTCTATGTTCTTTAACACGTCGTCTATCGTGGCCTATTTTGTTCCTGCGTCCGAGGTTCCGCGCTATCTACCTTTGGCAAGAACCATTTTTGGCATGATAACCACCTGGTTTGGCACCTCGATGTTCTGCGCAGCCAACTCTGCCGCTATTTCATACTCGCTGGAAGGCCGTTCAAACTGGTTGATGGCAACCATGCCTGTATCCCCAAAGCAGATTTTTGGCGCAAAAATTGCTGTTAACATGATCTACGTGCTCATCTTCAGCGTGTTGACCCAGATTTTCTTCCTGATTCCTGGTCACATCACCATTGAAACGGCCCTGAGAAACGTCATTCTGCCACTCTGCATTGTGTTCCTTGTGTCTAACGTTGGCCTGGCCATTGATATCCGCCGACCAAACTTTGACTGGACTTCTGTTGTTGATATTACCAAGAGGAGTCTTTCGGTCACGGTGTCTTCTCTTGCGGGCACGTTAGGCTCCATGTTTGTCATTGGCGGCACGTTCATGATGATGATTGTTCCAGTTATCGAATCGTTTAGCTCGTCAACAGGCGTGATTAACGAAACTCTGCCAAACATTATCTTTGTCACGCTGTCACTGGTGAACGCAATTATCGGCTTCCTTATCTTTAACAACACCGTTCACCGAGGAGTCAGAATTTAACTTTTGTGATGCACGCGGGTTGTGCTGTGAAATTCTATGGCATTTACCTGCAGTAACAGTTCAAATTCTTCTGACGAGAAGAAACTTTGAGGCACCCACCGTATGTCGTTTATCGAATGGTGGGTGTCTCTTTTTGTGCTTTGCGGTACGGTAGGGGGGCTAGAGGTTTTCTTGTTCGGTAAGTAGCAGGAAGGGCCGAAGCATATCGCGCTAGACTCGGGCGTGACCTATCGGCTGACCTTCTCGGCTGCTTGCCGCAGTCAGAGGAGGCATCATGGCCGAAAAGAATGTATCTAAGGTAAAGAATGTGGTCCTGGTGGGCCAAGGTGGCGTGGGCAAAACCATGCTTGCCGAGGCAATGCTGCATCTGACGGGTGCAACCACTCGTTTAGGCGGCCACGCAGGCACAAAGCCCACGCTTGATTACGATTCACAAGAGTCAGAGCGCGGATTCTCTATCTCTACCACTATTGCACCAATTACCTGGGAAAATACACGCATTAACGTACTTGACGCACCGTGCTATCCTGACTTTGTTGGCGACGCCTATGCGGCAATGAGCGCTGTTGAGACGGCGCTGTTTGTCGTTGATGCAGCTAGTGGACCTGGCACTATTACCACCAGGCTTTGGTTTGCTGCCGAGGATCTTTCTCTGTCCCGTGCGCTGTTCATCAACCGCTTGGACCGTCCTGATGCAGACTATGAGACCGCAATGGCCATGCTTCAAGATCGATTTGGCTCCTCACTTGGAGCGGTGACCATCCCAATGGGCTCCGGAGAGGCATTCTCTGGCATCATCGATGTTGTCCATCAGAAGGCTCGTAAGCTGGTAGATGGAAAGCCCGAGGTCACCGATATTCCTGCCGAGTTCCAAGCAGCGGCGCAGGCTGCTCGTGCCGCTCTGACCGAGCTGGTTGTTGAAGCCGACGATGAGCTGATGATGCGCTACCTTGAGGGCGGAGAGATTACGCAGGAAGAGCTTGAGGGTCTGCTGGGCAAAGCTCTTATGGAGCGTATTTTTGTTCCTGTTTTCTCCGGCTCTTGTGTCCGTGAAGAAGGCGTCATCTCCCTGCTTGACGCTGTTGACGGCTGGTTCCCAACTATGTCCGATTTTGGCCGCATTCCACTAGTCAATGGCGAGCAACTTGATATTTCACCTGATGATGAGCGTCCTGTTGCGTTTGCCTTCAAGTCACTACAGGATCCACAGAACGGCAAGCTTACGTTTGTAAAGGTACTTGCGGGTACCGTTTCTGCAGGTACTGAGCTTATTAACGCTCGCACGCGCAAGCCTGAGCGCCTTTCTCACCTGTATCGTATGTGCGGCAAAGAGACGGCCGACGTCAACACCGCCGCAGCTGGCGATATTGTGGTAGTTCCTAAGCTTGAGGCCATGACGGGCGACACGCTTTCCGTTACCGGCAAGGTTGAGGCTGCCGCATTTAGGTTCCCTAACTCCTTGTATCGCACGGCTATTGAGCCTGATGAGCGCGGTACCGAGGGCAAGCTCTTTGCATTCCTGGAGAAGGCCGCCGACGCCGATCCAACCCTTAAGGTTGAGCGCGACGAGGACACTGGCCAGACCATTGTTTCTGCAATCGGCGAGGCACAAGTGGCCGTTCTTCTCGAGCGTCTTGAGCAGCGAGCCGGCGTTTCCGCACATAAGGTTG
>USKU01000029.1 GCA_900555335.1 uncultured Atopobium sp.
CATCAAATGGTGACTGGTCTTCTACGGTTGCAATGCGTTCTGCAAAGCTGGCACACAAAGCACCGCGCGATATTGCAGCAGCTCTTGTGGCACATATTGCCAAAGATGCTCAGATTGAGCGCGTTGAAGTTGCCGGTCCTGGCTTTGTAAACTTCTATCTGTCTACTGCTGCGGGCAATGAGATTTTTAACACCGTTCGCGAGCAGGGCGCAGACTTTGGTCGTTCTTCTTTTGGCGCTGGCCAGAAGGTTCAGGTAGAGTACGTTTCTGCAAACCCTGTTGGTCCTCTGCATATTGGACATGGTCGCTGGGCAGCGCTGGGAGACTCTCTAAGCCGCATTCTTGCCTTCGCAGGCTATGAGGTTGAGCGCGAGTACTACGTCAATGATCATGGCTCTCAGATGGACGTCTTTGGTCACTCCATATCCAAGCGTTACCTGCAGCTGATTGACATCATGCAGAAGCGTGGTATTGACGCTGACGCGGCCGCTCAGGTACTTGCAGAAGACCGCAATGCCTACGTTGCAGATGAAGACGATACTCATCCAGAGGAGCATCCGTTTACTGACGAGTTTATTAACTCTCTTGGCGGTAATGCATACGCTGGAGACTATATTGTTGACCTGGGACTTTTCTTCCTTAAAAATGACGGAGAGGTCTGGGCAGACAAATCTGAAGATGAGCGCATGGCAGAGTTCCGCGAGCGCGGCTACAAGATGATGCTTGAGTCCATCAAAAATACTTGCCACACCGCCCGATCTGACTTTGATATTTGGTTCTCTGAGCGCTCTCTATACGTTAAGGACGACCAGGGTAAAGATGCCGTTGATCGTGTGCTTGATGCTCTGGATAAGCTTGGATACCTGTACCGTTCTGATGAGGGCGCGCTGTTCTTCCGTTCTACCGATTTTGGTGACGATAAAGACCGTGTACTCATTAAGACAAATGGCGAGTATACCTATTTTGCTTCTGACGTTGCGTACCACTGGAACAAGTTCCAGCGTGTCGACCACGTTATTGATATTTGGGGAGCAGATCACCACGGTTATATTCAGCGTGTTCGCTCTGCTGCAACAGCTCTTGGTTACCCAACTCAGTTTGAGGTTTTGCTTGGCCAGCTGGTTAACCTGCTCAGAAACGGCGTTGCCGTCAGAATGTCTAAGCGCAAAGGAACTGGTATCCACTTTGACGAGCTTCTCGCCGAGGTTGGTGTTGATGCAACGCGCTACACCCTTGTTTCAAAGTCTTCCAACCAGATGATTGACTTTGACATTGAGCAGGTAAAGCGTCAGGACAGCTCTAATCCTGTGTATTACGTTCAGTATGCTCACGCTCGTATTTGCTCTATTTTGCGCCGCGCTGCTGGCGTTGGCCTTGATGAGGCAAGGGCACTTGGTATGGACGCTGTTGCAGATAAGGCTATTGGATCTGAGATTGATCTTGGGCTGCTCTCTGAAGACGCCGAGCAGGCTCTTGCTCGTAAACTCTTTGAGTTCCCAGGTCTCGTTGAGGGTTGTGCTCGCGATAGGGCACCATTCCGCATTACGCATTATATTGAAGAGCTTGCTGGCCAGTTCCACGCATTCTATACCGTTTGCCAGGTACTTCCTTCTGAAGGACGTCCACTGGACGTAGAGCTTTCTAAGGCTCGTCTTGCTGCGTGTGATGCAACTCGTCGCGTACTTGCAATTGCTCTTAATCTGATTGGTGTTTCTGCTCCTGAGTCAATGTAAACGATAGCTAACTATGTTGTTTTGTCATGACACCGTGCAGGTATTGAATACTTGCACGGTGTCTTTAGTGAATTTCTCCAGATAATTTACACATTTCTTCGTTATGTAAAAATTTTTTTAATGTATAAAAGAGATAATAAAATTAATATTTATTACTTAAATTTTATATTTCAGCATATAAAAGCCTATTTTGATGTCATATAAGCACCATTTTCTAACATATTTTTGACTAACTATTGTTTTGTCCCCACGTTAACACGTGTTTTTTAGGGGTATACTCATTATGCGAGCAAATAGTAAATGGTTCGGGCATAAGAGTGGAGGTCTCTATGGAACTTCGCGAGTACATGTCCATTCGCAGGTCTTACAACTTGGTTAGAAGAGTGGTGCCTGCTAACAGACGACTCACGTTTGAAGAGTTTGCTATTTTGTGTCGCCTCAATGTGAAGGGCGCCCCTGTTAAGACTTCAGAAATTGCTGAGTATCAGAGTGCTCTTCGTCCTACGATTACTCATCGTACCTCGCACCTGGCAAGGCTTGGTTTCATCAAGAGAGATGAAGGCGCCATTGATCGACGCAACGTAGTGTGTATCATCACAGAAAAGGGTGTAGAAGCAGTTGAGGAGCTGTCCAAGCTTACCTGTGCTCGTATTGCACCTGGCCAGGCGCTTTCACGTACTTCGTTTGAGCGCATCGTCATGTATGTTGACGCTATGGGAGCTCTGTATTGCAGGGCAGCAGATATGGTCCTTCTTGCAATTCTAGATTCTCCTAAAGACGCTCTTTCTATTACCGAGATTGTTGACGCACTTGGTCTTTTGCAACCAACGGTTTCTATGTCTCTTACTGCTTTGGCAGAAAGTGGCCTGGTACAGCGCAAACATGACGATGCTCTTTCAAGAAGAGTAACTATGGTTGAGCTCACACCTCAAGGCAAGACGTATATCAAAGAAATCGTTCAGCAAATTGAAGATATTATTGTTAAAAGAAAGAGTCGTACAGCTGTTTAAATGATTTATGCAGATTAAAGAAATCTAGAAGATGGGTTTCTCGAGGTTTAAGAGTTAGTGGTCATAAATCCCCATTTGCCCGTTTTATGGTGAATTTTATTTATTTTTTCATCATAAGGCGGGCATTTTCGTGGTATATTCCTTTTGGATTTGCACCTATTTGATTTTGTTTGTTACCCCTTCATCATATTTCTCACGTATTTTTACAGATTATTTTGATGAGCAAACAGAGAGGTTTGTACATGTCGGACGAAACATCTTCGGTCCAAAATGATTCTTTAAATGATGTAGAAAATACTCCAGCACCACGTAGACGTGGTAGACCTCGTAAGAGTGAAAATAGTAATTCAGAAAATTCAACTTCAGAAAATACCAATTCTGAGGCAACTGAAGAAAAGGCCTCTAATTCATCTGCTGCAAAGCGCCGTCGTGGTCGTCCAACTAAAAAAGAGACTGAGGCTCGTCGTGCGGTAGAGGCTGTTGTGGCAGAGGCTATGAACGCAGCAGGCATTACAGAGCCACCAAAGCGCCGTCGTGGTCGTCCTAGCAAAGAAGAGATGGAAGAGCGTGCTCTCCATGAGCGTGCCCTTGAGGTTGCACAAGCAGAGGTTTTGGCTCAGGTCCAGGCAAGTGGCAAGGTTTCTTCTGATGTTGTAGACACTGATCGTCTTACCAAGATTGTCCAGGACGCAACTCAGCCTTCTGCGGAGGTAACCCCGGCTCCTGCCTTCACTAAAGCAGAGGCAGAGGGTGCAGCTGGCCAGAATACCAATAGGGCTCAGAAGAACTTTGCTGAAGAGCAGGATGGTGCAGCTCAGGAGCAGGCTTCTGGTGCAGTGGCAGATTCCGAGGCAGCCTCAGCAGAGCGTCCAGGGCGTTCTCGTACGGGTGCAGCACGTCGTCGACATCGTAATGCTGAGCCAAAAGAAGCAGTTCAGGAGGGCGAGAAGACACAGGAAAACGCACACGCCAACAACCAGGAGCGTCCTTCTCGCGATCGTAGACAGAACAACCAGCGCAACAAGAATCGTAAGCAGGGCCAGGCAAGCGAGCCATCGCTTTCCAAAGAGGCTCTGCAAGAGATGAAGCTTTCTGAGCTTCGTGCTAAAGCAACTGAGCTGGGCATTGAGTACGCAGGCGTTCATAAGTCTGATTTGATTGAGCTTGTATACGCTGCATCTGCAGCTGCTGAGGGCTTTAAGACTGTTGAGGGTATTCTTCAGATTAGCAACGAAGGCTATGGCTGGATTCGTACAGGTAATTACATGGAAGGCGATGACGACGCCTTTGTCCACCAGCAGATTATTAGAAATCTTGGTCTGCGTCCTGGTGATAGCGTCTTGGGCATGGTGGGACCTGCTCGCGTAAATAGCAAATATCCACCACTGCTTAAAGTTACCCAGGTCAACGGTGGGGAAGTTGAGGGTCTTAAGGACCGTCCTCGCTTCAAAGACCTGACTCCAATTTTCCCAGATCAGCCTCTTACTATGGAGCATGGTAAAGACTCCATTACGGGCCGTGCAATTGATTTGGTGGCTCCTATTGGTAAGGGCCAGCGTGGTTTGATTGTCTCGCCTCCAAAGGCAGGTAAGACCACTATTTTGAAGCGCATTTGCCAGTCTATTACCACCAACAATCCTGAGGTCCACCTCTTCTGCCTCTTGGTAGACGAGCGCCCTGAAGAAGTTACAGACATGGAGCGCTCCATTAAGGGCACCGTTGTTGCTTCAACTTTTGATATGCCAGCAGAGAATCACACCGTTGTCTCGGAGCTTGTCATTGAGCGAGCAAAGCGTTTAGTTGAGATGGGTCAGGACGTTGTGGTTATCCTGGATTCCATCACACGTCTTGCTCGTGCATACAACCTGGCTATTCCTGCTTCTGGTCGTATTCTTTCTGGTGGTGTTGACTCTGCAGCTCTGTATCCACCAAAGAAGTTCTTGGGCGCAGCTCGAAACATCGAGAACGGCGGCTCGCTCACTATTATTGCATCTGCTCTGGTAGACACAGGCTCCAAGATGGATGAGGTTATTTTCGAGGAGTTCAAGGGTACTGGTAACATGGAGCTCAAGCTTGATCGAGACCTGGCAGATCGCCGTATCTTCCCAGCTATTGATCCTGTTTCTTCTGGTACTCGTAATGAGGATCTGCTTATTAAGCCAGAGCTTCAGCCTATGGTATGGGGCGTTCGCCGTATTCTTGCAGGCTTCAACAACACTGAGCGTGCAACTACTGCTCTTATCAGTGGTCTTAAGCAGACCGACAATAACCAGGACTTCCTGATTAGATCTGCAAAGAAGGCTGCACAGTCTGACTATCCACAGAATTAGTCAGATTTAAAGATGACGCAAGAAGTGCTTTCCAATCTATGTTGGGAGGCACTTCTTTTTTCTCGTCATTTTTGTTGAATAACTGCCGAAGAATTATGAAAAAGTTTTAAAGACGCTGTAAAAAATAATGAATTACGCTATAGTCATTTCTAACAGCACAATTATGTGTTGCAGCGGATTACACAAAGATGAAATGAAGCCCACCCGTTGCTCACGTCGCCCGTATTGGGTTTAGTAGCATATGCAAATTTAGCGTGTGTCTTCATACATCTTCTTAGCGTTTGTAGGGGGAGTTTGTATGACAGAAGGTAGGAATCCGGCAGTAGTCGCCGGCCTGCTCAGTGGACTGGTTCTGGTAGCAGAACCAGCATCTGCGTATGCCCTTACCGCTAATGAAATTCGTCAAACACCTCTTGGTGCAATCTTTACAGGCATTGGAGTGGGACTTGCTGCGGTTGCAGTCATTTCTGGTGCGGCCTTGGTAGTCTCTCGCTCGGTAAATCGTGGCGAGAAAATCGATGAGGTAGAAGCAAAGAGCCAGTCAGCTGCAACGTTCCAGAGCTCAGATGAGGCTGCGTCTCCAAAGCAAGTTGCAGCTGCATCGAACTTCTCGCCAGAAGAGAGCATTGTGATTCCGCTGGACTCTTCAAGGCGCTCGATTGCTGCGTACAAGCCAAAGCACATGAGGGCTTCTCAGTGGGATATGACTGGTTCCATTCGTGTTCAGTCTGCTGAGCTGCCTGCAAAGAAGTCACAGGTTGTAAGTACGGCCGCAGAGGGTGTTCTTCCCGTTCGCGCAAAGAAGGCTCCTGCGCACTCTACAAACGACTACGCGCAGATTGCAGAGAACTACACCAAGCTTTTGAGCTGGCGCGAGCGTACCGTTGCACGTGCAAAGGGTGCTGCTGCGGTACTTCTTGAGCGCTTAGGACAAGATCCTATGGACGGTCTGCCCATTATCGAGCGTGCTGACGGAACCGTTGGTGACGTTGGTACGGCTTGGTGGACTAAGGCTGTGGGCGAAGAGTCCATTACGCGTGATTTTGGTATTGCTGAGATTGGTGCCGAGGCTATTCCTGAAGACTTTACTAACCATGCTGCTGATATTTCTAGCCGTATCTCTTACGTTGACCAGGGAGTCTTCCCTGAGAAGCGTACGATTGACGAGCTTGAGCATGCTGATGATTGGACGCTTGCGCTGGCTGCAATGGACGAGCACCTAGCTCGCCATGATCAGCAGCAAATGCGCAAGTACCATCCAGTGCAGTTGCCACTTATTGGACAAGTCGCTGCTGAGGCTGAAGTTGCAAGCTCGGTGGAGTTGTCGGGTGCAAAACCTGCTGCGGCTCACAAGGTTGCCGCAGCTCAGATGCGTCCTTCTCGCGAGCCAAACTACGCTGGTGTGGTTGCACAATCAACCGCAATGCCGCTGGTCAAGGCTACAAACGATACGTCATCGCATGTTCAGGACATCTTTGACGCGGTTGAGCGTGAGATGGCAGCTGAGCTTCAGGCGGCTGACGAGAGACCAACGCGCGAGCTGCTTCGCCTGATTGAGGGCGGCACCAGCAAGATGAAGAAGATTTCTTCGCTTGATCTTAGCGAGAAGAACAGCGCAGACAAGGCCTCTTACAAACCTCGTCACTTTGCTGGTGAGCTTCCGCTGGTACGTGAGGCGTAAGTAGGCGCAGGAGAAGCGGCCCAAAGGCTACGGCGGCAATCGTTGCTAAGGCTGAGGTCAGTAGAAACATCCGGGTTCTCTAAAATTATTTCAAGTTAGATAACATTTTTTGGCTGTGGTTCTTTTTTTAGAGCCGCAGCCATATTGTGTTGTGTCACATATTCAACGCTATGGAGAAAAGGAGATGAATATGGCACATAAGCTAACGCGACGACGCTTTTTGGAGGTGGCCGGGACCATTGCGGGGTCGTTTGCTCTAGCGGGCTGCTCGCCAAAGAACCAAGACCCTAACTCCATTTACGTTGGCGTGATGGGACCGTATACCGGCGACGTTGCCCAGTATGGCCTTGCGGTGCGTAGCGGCATTTTGCTGTACCTCAAGGAATTCAACAAGAATGGTGGAGCTGGTGGCCGCCAGATTGTCCCTATTGCAGAGGACGAGAAGGGCGATTCAACCGAGGCCATTCTTGTTTATAACAAGCTGCTTGACGAGAATGTCTGTGCAATTCTAGGTGACGTTACCTCAACGCCAACCATTGCACTGGCACAGAAATCGGTCCTGGACAACATTCCTTGCGTAACGGCATCTGCAACAGCAGAAGATGTTGTTGCCCACGGCAATAACATGTTCCGTGCTACTGTCACCGACCCATTCCAGGGCGTTGTTCTTGCAGAGTTTGCTAAAAAGCAAGGCTATCAGCGTGTAGGAACCATCTTTAACTCTGGCGGCGATTACGAGATTGGCGTAAACAACGCATTTGTCCAGAGGGCTCGTGAGTTGGGCATTGAGGTTGTATCCCAGCAGGGCTATCCAACGGGAGCTGTTGACTTTAACGCCCAGCTCACCAGCATTATTGGACTGGATCCTGATGCCATTTTGGCTCCAAACTATTACCAGGATAACGGCAAGATTGTGACGCAGGCTCGACAGCTTGGCTGCAAAAAGCCTTTTATGGGCGCAGATGGTTGGGCAGGCATCATTGGTGGCGAGCAGGACTATGCTTCTGCGGCTGACCTTGAAGGATGCTTCTATTGCTCTGCCTTTGTTGCTTCAAACCCAGATGAAAAAGTTCAGCATTTTGTTAAGGCTTATACCGAGGAATACGGTGAGGCTCCAACTAACTTCTGCTCTTTGGGCTATGACGCAGCAATGATTCTTTGCTCCGCTCTTAAGACTGTCGAGAAACGCGGTTATACCTACAACTCTAATGAGTATAGGCAGGCAATTATTGACGCTATTGCATCTGGTGTGGTCGAAGGTGTTACTGGAACCCTTTCATATCAGGGAACAGGTGACCCAGTGAAGTCCACCTTGATTATTACCTTTAAAGATGGCAAAGAGTCCATCTATGACACGATCAATCCTTCATAGAAAAGAGAACCTCAGATGTTTTTGACTCAGGTGCTCAATGGACTTCAATTGGGCAGTATTTACGCACTGGTGGCGCTTGGTTACACAATGGTGTACGGCATCATCTTGCTTCTTAACTTTGCACATGGTGACATCATCATGTTTGGCTCCTACGTTGCTTGGATTGCGCTTGTTCAGTTAGGACTCAATCCTGCAATCGCCGTTCTTCTCGCCATTTTTGCTTGTGTTGTGCTGGGCGTTCTTATTGATAAGGTTGCCTATGCACCACTCAGAGAAGCTCCAAGGCTTTCTATTCTGATTACCGCAATTGGTGTCTCTTACCTGCTTGAAAATGGTGTTCAGCTACTTCTTGGTGCTGACGCTAAGGTCGTTCCAAGCATCATTGACCTGGGAACTGTTCAGGTATTTGGTTCGACGCTCTCCGGCACTGCACTTTTGACTGTTGCTGTTACTATTGTGGCAACCGTTGTTCTGACCCTTTTGGTTCAGAAGACTCGTCTTGGTAAGGCAATGCGTGCCGTTTCCGAGGACATGGGCGCTGCTCGTCTGATGGGCGTCAACGTCAATAGCACTATTAGCTTTACCTTTGCAGTTGGTTCCGCTCTGGCAGGCATTGCAGCTATTCTGTACTCCATGGCATACCAGCAGGTTTCTCCTACCATGGGCGTCATGCTGGGCACCAAGGCATTTGTTGCAGCAGTTCTTGGCGGTATTGGCTCCATTCCTGGCGCTGTTATTGGCGGCCTTATTGTTGGCTTCTCCGAGGTCTTTGTTGCTGCCTTTGGTCTGTCTGTCTGGCAGGATGCAGTAGTCTTCTTACTCTTGATTCTTGTTCTTGTTGTGAAACCAACTGGCCTGCTTGGCCGACCAGTTACCGAGAAAGTGTAAGGAGGCTCACATGACTAAAATGTATCCACGCGATAATAACCACAACCCCGTAATTGTCACTGGTTTTGGTGGAAAAGATGGTCAGCGTCGTGAGCTCACTATGCCTGCTCGCTATGCCATCAATGCAATTCTTGTTGCACTCTTTGTCTTTGGTGGAAACTTCCTGGTAGGAGAGGGCCTTATTTCTCGCTATCAAACCGTTGTTTTTGAGCAAATTGGCGTGTATGTTCTGATGACCGTTTCTCTGAACATTGTTACTGGTTATCTGGGACAGCTTCCTTTGGGCCACGCTGGCTTTATGTCCATTGGTGGTTATGCCTGCGCAATCTTTATCATTCGCATGATGCCACTCTTTGGTCTGGATGCTCAGTCCATGGCCTCAGGCTCTACACCTGCAGTTATTCTTTTTGTTGTGGGTCTTTTGTTTGGCGGCATTTGCGCCGCTCTGATGGGCGTGGTTATTGGTATTCCAGCACTTCGTCTTCGCGGTGATTACCTGGCCATCATTACTCTGGGCTTTGCAGAGATTATCCGCGTTGTCCTGGTAAACATTGATTCTGCGCTTGGCTTCAAGCTTACTGGTGGCGCATCAGGCCTCACGGGTATTCCTGCTTATACAGGCTACCTGAACACCGCAATTGTTGTTTCGCTTGCCATCTTTGCTATTCATACTCTTATGAAGTCTAGACATGGACGTGCTATTCTCGCCATCCGCGATAACGAGATTGCTGCAGAGGCATCAGGCGTTAACACCACGTATTACAAGACCCTTGCCTTTGTTTTCTCTGCATTCCTTGCTGGTATTGCAGGAGGCCTTTACGCGGGCTGCATCGGCGTTATGGCGCCTGCCAAGTTTGGCTTCATGAAGTCTGTTGAGATTCTGGTTATGGTTGTTCTTGGTGGCATGGGCTCTATGTTTGGTTCCGTTGTGTCCGCAACTGTCCTGACCGTACTCCCAGAGGCTCTACGCGCCTTTGCTGACTACCGCATGGTTGCTTATGCAATCGTGCTGATTCTGGTCATGATCTTTAGACCAGAGGGTCTGTTTGGCTCGTATGACTTCTCGCTGTCTCGCATTATTGAGCGAGTCATGAACAGGGACTTCCCTTGGAACAAGGATGACTTGGACGAGCAGACAGACGTGCAGGTCAACGCGAAGGCAGGCGCTCAGGCAAACGAGCAGGCGGATACGCAGGTAGAAGCCTCAACTGATTCGAAGGAGGCGTAAGAGCGATGGCAACTAAAAACACTACAAAACTTATCAGGCAAGAGTCTCCTAACCTCATTCCTGAGCGAGACCTTGGTGCAATTCCAGTTCTTCAGGCTGAGCACCTGGGCATTGACTTTGGTGGCTTGACGGCTGTTAACGACTTCAACATTGCTCTTGGTCCTACCGAAATCTCTGGCATCATTGGTCCTAACGGTGCAGGTAAAACAACTGTTTTTAACTTGCTTACCTGTGTCTATAAGCCAACGCGCGGTTCTGTCATGATTGACGGCTATGATCTTGCTGGTAAGAGCGTTGTTGAGGCAAATCATATGGGCATTGCTCGAACCTTCCAGAATATTCGCCTGTTCAACAACATGACTGTTATGGAGAACATTCAGGTTGGTCAGGGAAGCCACATGACGTCTCACTTCTTGGAGGACGTCTTCCGCCTTCCAGCTCACTGGAAGCAGGAAAAAGAGAGCGCTGATAACGCTCGCGAGCTGCTGCGCATTTTTGGCATGGAGAATCTTGCAAATACCCTTGCAGGTAACCTGCCTTATGGCGCTCAGCGCAAACTTGAGATTCTTCGCGCTCTGGCAACGCAGCCTAAGATTTTGCTGCTTGACGAGCCAGCTGCAGGTATGAATCCAGCAGAGACCGACGAGCTTATGGAGAATGTCCTTAAGATTCGTGATGACTTCAAGATCGCTGTTCTTCTCATCGAGCATGACATGAAGTTTGTTATGGGTATCTGCGAGGGCTTGGCCGTTCTTGACCACGGCAACATCATTGCAAAGGGAACGCCAGAAGAGGTTCAGAATAATCCTCGCGTTATCGAGGCATATCTTGGAAAGCAGGAGGTGCGCTAATGACCGCTGAAACTACAAACACCCAGGCGACTGGCGCAGGAAAAACTCTGCTGTCCGTCAAGGATCTTAATGTTTCTTATGGCGCAATCCATGCAGTTCAGGGCATTTCTTTTGATATTAATGAGGGCGAGATTGTCACCCTTATTGGTGCTAACGGTGCCGGTAAATCAACTACACTGAACACTATTGCTGGTCTGGTAAGACCCGATTCTGGCACCATCACCCTTGACGAGAAAAACCTTGTAGGCCAGCGCGCTCACAAGATTGTTGAGGCTGGCCTGGCATTGTGCCCTGAGGGCCGCCGTGTGTTTTCTCGCATGAGCGTTGCTGAAAACCTTGAGATGGGCGGCTATACGCAGTCCGATTCCCAGAACGCTAAGACCGTCAAGATGGTCTACGAGCATTTTCCACGTCTTCGCGAGCGCAAGAATCAGCTGGCGGGAACGCTGTCTGGTGGCGAGCAGCAGATGCTTGCTATGGGTCGTGCTCTGATGAGCAGGCCAAAGCTTTTGATGCTCGACGAGCCTTCCATGGGTCTGGCTCCTCTTCTGATTGAGGAAATCTTCCAGATCATTCGCCAGCTCGGCGATGCAGGAACCACCATTTTGCTGGTTGAGCAGAACGCTAATATGGCACTTAAGGTTGCTGACCGTGCATACGTTCTTGAGCTTGGTAAGGTTGCTAAACATGGCACCGGCCAGGAGCTTCTCCACGACGATGACGTTCGCAAGGCTTACCTCGGCGCATAAACGCAACTAACGGTAAATGTGCTTTGACGTCAACGTACCTTAAACGGTCGTGTCCCGAAAAGTGGTGTAAGCAAGCATTTCAGGTGTTTAAAAGAAGTGCGGTTATTTCCTAAAATATAGTCGCTAAAACCAATTCAGAAAGGAAATAACCGCAATGCAAACTTTACACGAAACTGAGCTCACCTACACCCAAGATCACAAATTAGATCTCAATGGTATGGCACGAACACTACTTGAAGACTTAGTAAATACCGTAATGGTTGAGCAAGTAGAAGAGCTTGGTTGTGTTCGCAATGGATACCGTGAGCGAAAGCTGGTAACTTCAGTTGGAACTCTTACTTTAAAAATTCCTAAGCTCCGTGAAGGAACCTATTTTCCTGACGATATCGTAAGTAAGTGGAGCAGATGTGATACAGCCCTTGCAAGCTGTATCTGTGATATGTGGACCTTGGGTATTTCAAACCGTAAGGTAGAAAAAGCACTGAGTGAGCTTGGTGTTGAAAAGATCAGCAGAAGTAGAGTCTCGAGACTTGTTAAGTCTTTAGATGAAGAGGTAGATGACTTAAGACACGGCTCTTTGTCTTTTGACAGATGGCCTTACCTTTGGCTTGATGCGACCTATATTCCTATAAGAGAAGCAGGACACACAACCAAGCGCGCTGTCGTTATTGCTATAGCTGTAAACACAGAAGCTAAAAGACAAATCATAGGGCTTGAGTGTATAGATACCGAGTCATATCTTTCCTGGAAAGACTTTCTTATCTCTTTGAGAGAGCGAGGACTGAGTGGCGTCAAACTTGTTATCTCTGATGCCCATGCAGGTCTTGTAAGAGCAATTGGCGAGGTACTCACAGGCGCTGCCTGGCAAAACTGTCTTTGTCACTTAGAGAGAAATGTCTTTGATAGATGTAGAACAAAAGTTCAGGGTAGGGCAGTTATTGCTGCTATGAAACATACCTTTGAAGCTAGTGATACTGATTTGGTACGTACAGGCTTTGAGCACCTCTATGAAGTGTATGAAAAGATAGATCCAAAAGGAGCAC
>USKU01000030.1 GCA_900555335.1 uncultured Atopobium sp.
GATGAAAGAATTTCTTTACAAACGATGCTTGTGGATGTTGCTGGATCAAAAAATCCTGAATATGCCGAGAAACTCAATCTTGTTGATCACATTAAATACGAGGGTCTTACCCCAGGAGAAGAGTACGAAATTACCGGAGAGCTCTATGAAACAAAACAGCTCCAAGAAGGTACAGCGGAACCCATCGCTCGAGGAACTGTCCGCTTCAAAGCTCCTACCTCATCGGGAGAAGCTGCGGTTCCTTTTTCTGTAAGGACTGCCTCACTGGAGGGCAAAGAAATTACCGCCTACGAAACCATCTCAAAAGATGGTGAGAAAGTTGCTTCGCACACCGACAGTCACTCTAAAGCACAAACTATTCGTGTGACGCCTAAGCCCCATCTTCCTGGAACAGCAGATAATACCTACGCAGTTCCCCTTTTACTCGCCTTGGCAGGATCGGCACTTATTGGATGTGTCCACTTATTTGCAGTAAAAATAAGACGCTCCTTTTAGTTGAGCAACCTTGTCTTAGCGCTAAAAAAGAAAGGGCGGAAATCTCTGCCCTTTCTTAAAAACTTACTCTAGCTAGTGACTTGTTCGTTTATGAGCGTCTAATAAGCTCAGTAACAAGAGCTGCAGCATCGGCACACTGACCAGCGTTAACGTTCTCGCGAACATCAGCAGCGGTACGGCTAAGTGCAGGCAGTCCATCCTCATTTAAGCCCATTAAGGTAACGGAACGAACTGAATTCTGCATTGCAGGAGTTGCGTCAGTGGTTCCCCAATCAAATGCGCTCTGCTCAACATCGATATGAAGATCAGTTGCAATAGTAGAAAGGAGTCGAGTCATTCTACGGTCAGCGCGGCGAACGTTGCCAATTCCCTCATTCTTAAGGATGGAGAGTGAACCAGCACCAACGCAGTCAAGGTTAATCAGGAAAGCACCGCGAATATCAGTTCTGTGCTTTGCGAGGAACTCCCTCATGCCTGCGTGATCAAAGTCAGATGCTCCAAGCGCAACAAACCAAATGTCATGTGCAATGAGTTCGTCATCAGAGAGAGACAGAACGGCATTACGAAGATCATCCTCAGAGACAACAGATGCATCCTCAGAGTCAGTATCTTCACGATTCTCTGCAGATGGAGCTGCTCCGCCCTTCCAATCATCTGATGGTCCGTCGTTACGACCAAAGAGTCTAAAGGAGCGACGCTTTGCCTCAGGAGTCTTTGCGTCCTGTGCCTCTGTGAGACCCTCATCAGCCGAAATGGTGTCAAATGGGCTCTCTGCGTCTTCTGCCTCTGGAGAAGGTGCAGATGTTGGAGCTGGAACATAGTGAGGAGCTGGCTCGGAAGACGGAGCTAGTGGATCAACGGCGTCACCAGAAGGATCAGGAAGATCAAAGAGGGATGCGCGGCGAGCAAAATCATTCTTAGCGTGCAGCTCATGTGCAGTTTCAGGCTGAACTAGCGTTGCATTTGCGTCTGCAGACTCGTGAACCTGCTTCATAGTTGCATTGAGCTCATCGTCAACAGAATCATACACAACGGTGTTGTCAGCAGAAGCATCCTCAGTCTGCTCTTCTTCTGTTGTTGCATTTACAGCCTCTGCAACATCCTCGAGAGATGCAGTCTGGCTTGCGCCAGTAGTGTCATAAGCAACGTAGCTTACTTCGCAATCCTCAGGAAGAATGCCCAGTGAATTAAGGACTTCCTCGCCGTGGCGGACGCCTTCCACCTCATCAGGCTCTGGGATAAGTGCAGCTGCATCTCCTGCAAAATGATGAACAACCTCGGGTCGATGACCAGTAGGACGGACATTCTCGAGAATACCAAGAAGTGCTGCAACTGAAGACTTGTTGTTGTTTGCGCCAATAGTGCAAGGTGCAAAACGCTCTGCAATAGTTGCGACAGAAAGAGCAACAAGTGGAAGAGCTGCAAGAATACCAACAATCCAAAAAAGAACACGAACTGGATCAGGAAGGAAACGAAGAATCTGAACAAACGTAGCAACAAACACGGCAACTACACACCAACGCGCATACCTCTGTACAAGTGGTACGTACTTTGCTACAGGAGACTCAACAAGGAAGTTTGTATGTGGAGAGTCATAGTGAGCAACAATTACGATTGGACGATTGCCTTTTGCGACAAGCTCACCAGTGGCTTCGTGTTTAGCAACAACGTTCTGGCTTCTAATAGAAGATCCAAATGAACCCAGAATGTCATTACCAAAATACTTGAGACACGTAAGTGCGCCAAAACCAGCGACAAGCAGAACGCCAAAAGCAATGAGTGCTGCATTACCAGTGCCTGCAAAAATAACGCCAATGAAGAGGAGGATTAGATAGATTGAGTAGCCAAGACTCTTAATAGACTTAGCGTCAAATTCTTCAATGGTTGCCTCAAGCCCGTGAAGTTTCATTTCTTCAGCAATGGTTTGAGCAGCCTGAAGCTCCTCTTGGCTACCGGCAGGAGCAATATCAATCTGCTCGTCTAGATAGTCAACATAGTCATGTGTGATGGCCATACTACGTCCTTCGTTGGCATGTCTTCTGACAGGTTTCATATATACGTCATTAGTATACGTCTTATATCGAAATATAGCGGTTAAAGTGTATTTTTACGTCCAAATTTAGAAATTCTGCACTAAATATCAAAAACTTTCGTATATGTTTAGAGAGATTTGAGTTCAACTAGCAAAAAGCGGGAGGTGGATATGGCTCCAAACAATCAAACTCTAGGTAATAATGAACTTGGTGCCTGGAGGATTTTCTCGCTATTTATGCTGCTAATTCAAAAGGGACCTCTACCCTCGGCAGAAATATATGCAGCGATTTACTCAGATTTATCTACCGATTCTGCTTTAAGAACTTTTTCAAGAGATCGCACTGTTTTGAAACAGCTTGGATTTGCAATTACAGAGGTAAAAACGGGAAAAGAAAAGTCATTCTATCTTTCGGACTCGAATTTCTTTGATTCCTCGTACGACTTAAGCCCTGAAGATGCCAATCAGCTGCTTGTAATTTGCAGTGCGATTCTCACTGATACAACTTTTGTGTACCAAGAGAAATTGAGAAACGCGCTCTCTAAAATTGTGGGTAACTTTTATTCCTCGGACTCAGGCAAACCAGACAGCCAAAAACTCAATGCTTCTTCCCAGAGCAAAGTCTTTCCTGTTCTATACGAATCTCTCAGCTCTAAACAACTGGTAAACATCACCTACACAAATTCACAGGACCTGGTTAAACAAAAAGATTTGGGCGTACTGGATTTCTTTGTTTCACAGGGACTTCTATACTTTGTGGCCCAAGATTTTTCATCCAGTACTGAAGCCACTTCCATCAAAACTTTTCGCGTTGACCGTGTTTTAGATGCCGCGATTCTTAAAAATGAGTCCTTCTCCATACCAGAAGAGTTTGATTCAAAAGACTATAAACTCCTTGATTTCCAGCTCGGATTGCAAGCAGACACGCTTACCGCGTTTGTCCCCAAAAATATACTCGCTGCTTTTGAACATTTCTCGCAAGGTCAAGGGGATGTTGAGCTCCTCTCTAATGGCGCTTTGTGGACCGTTGCTTACGCTCATGAAGACACCGCTTTGTCTTGGATTCTTGCTCATGGATTAATTCCAAGGTCTCCAGAGTCTCTTCTCGCAAAGTGGAAAGGGTCTTTAAGCGAGGTTGCCAATGGCTGTTAAAAACACCTCTTTTGGAAGAAAAAACATATCGTCAGCTGTCTATAAGCTCATACTGCTTGCTTCTGCATTGAGGGAGTCTTTTGACGCAGTTGAGCTAAGCGCGGTTCAGTCACGATTTGCCATCTCCTCTGAAGAGGCTGCTATTCTGATGGAGCTTTTGCAGCTCACGGACGAGAATGGCTATCTTCCCCTCCCCCTTACGGGAGACCAAGATACTCTGACACTTGTTGGAGAGTCTCCCTTTACTGCTCGCAGGCTTGTCTTAACGGATGAAGAAACCTTGGCACTTAAAGAGGCTTTTACCGCTCTCGCTTTGCCCCAAGAAAGTGTATTTTGGAGCCTCTTGAAGCCTCCATATACAAAAAGCTCTTCACCGGACGGGTCTTCGGTCTCTCTTGTCTCCAAAAGTCACTCTAAAGAAGTAGATGCGTTCCTCACCTGCTCAAATGCAATTGCAGAATCACAAGTTATTTCATTCGACTATCGCTCTGAGGCGTCTGTTGCAGAAGCTCGCGGTGATAGAGATACTGCAATTAGCCAGAGAGAGGTTCTTCCCTATAAGCTGTCATACGGAGAAAATGGGTGGCTTCTCGAGGGGGTTGATTTAAACCTAGAGCAGCAAAGGGTCTTTAGGGTCAATCGAATGAGCTGCATTGAAACGCAATCCGCTTCATTTGAGCACAGAAAGCTTGCGGAACGCGTGCAAGATTCTGCTATGCAAGAAAAGTCTCAGCTGGTAGAGCTTACCTTCTTTGATAAAACCGCTCTTACGCACTATTCGTGGCCGGGACTTAAAACAGTTGGAAGCCAGCGCAATGCTGTAGAAATTAAAGCAACTATCCCCTACTACGGTGGAACGTGGCTGCTACAACGGCTGCTTGCCCTTAAGGGAAAAGTAACAACCAAAGACAAGGCCGTGATGCACGCAATGCGCACTTACGCTGCGTCTTTGCTTGCTGCAGAAGAGCAGCTCTAAGCCAATCAGGTGATTGCAGCCCTGCTACGCGTCGTGTTCTTCTCGCCACTTGGCAATTTGCTCGGAGATGTCCTTTGTGCAAACACGCTGGTAGTTCTTGTTAGGCAGCGATTTTAAGAACGAACTGCCATATCGCTTGGACACTAGTCTGGAATCGGCAAGCACCAAAACGCCCTTATCCTCAGCGCTTCTAATAAGGCGACCAGCAGCTTGCTTTGTTGCAATTACCGCCTCTGGCAGAGAATAACGCCACCACGCACGATCTTCTCGCGCTTCACGCTCTTTGACCAGCGGTTCATTAGGGCTTGCAAACGGAAGCTTAGGAATTACTACGCACCTAAGCGTGTCTCCCGCAGCATCAAAGCCTTCCCAGAACGATTTAAGAGCAAACAGCGAGAGGTTCTTTTCGGCTAGGAACTTTTCACGAACACGTCGAGCAGAAGAAGAGCGCTCCTGGCAGGCAAGATTAAGGCCCTGCTCACTCAAGCGTGGCTCCAACGCTTCATAGAGGCGCTCCATATCGCGTCTGTTGGTAAAGAGCGTCAGCACTGAGCCGCCCATCTGAACATGAACGTCGTATAGCAGCTTTTCCAGAGCGTCTAGGTAACCTGGATCAGTTGGTGCAGGCATGTCTTCGGCCACAAAGACAGCCATATGATTCTCGTAGTCAAAGCTTGACTCTAAGTGCAGACTCTTGTGTTCAAAGGCGCCTCTATCCAGGCCAACAGCGTGCTCAAAATGCGAGAAATCATCTCCAACGGCAATGGTCGCCGAAGTAAACACAACGGAATGCGTCTCCGGCAGCCACTTCTCTGCCAGCTCTGCACCAATATCAAGCTTCTCGGCCACAAGAGCCTCAGAGCCAATATCACGCTTCAGTCGAGTCAACTTTGCCGAATAGACGTAACTCTTGTCTGTTCCCTCGCAAATGAGCTTCAGAGACTGCAGAAGGGTGCTCAAGAACACCCCCGCCTCGCTCAAGTTGCTTGCAAGGTTTGGAGCTGATGCAATGAGCGCCTCGGTGGTTTTTCCTATACGAAGCGCCGCTTCTTCAAGAGCAGAAAGAGCAACGGAAGCGGTCTCCAAGACCTCTTTCCATTCCTCTGTCTCTCTTACCTCATCGTTAATCCAAAGTTGAAGGGAGTTATAACCACCATCACTTTTGGCCAACGGAGCCAGCTCATGAACGGTAGCCATAAGGCTGCCCATTGCTGCCATGGCTCGCTGAACTGCGGCGGCAGAGCGCGTGAGAAGCCCCGTGAGCAGCGTAGAGTCCTCAAGGTTGGCAGCGCCCACCATAGCGGCGTGGATAGCGCCAGACTTGATGCCTCCGAGCAGCTCAAAGCCGTTTCGCATCTCTTTGGCAGAGATTTCTACTGCCCACTGACGGCGAGCTTCAGCTTCAAAACCATGAGCCTCATCGATTACCCAATGCCTGATAGGAGGCAGAATTTTACCGTCAGCAGTAACGTTTCTCAGCAACAGAGAGTGATTGGTTACCACAACATCCGAAGATCCCGCACGTTTACGAGCTCCATGAACAAAGCACTCATGAGGGTAATACGGGCACTTGGAGCGCAGGCACTCCGCTGCTTTGATAGTTACCATCTCTCGTGGAACCGAGCGCCAGCGAATCCCCAACGCATCCAAATCGCCATCAGCCGACTGGCACGCGTAGGCATAAATCACCGCAATTGCGGTCAGCATGTCAGACGCAACGCTGTTGCTCGAGCGCCCTTCCTGGTCAAGCAGCGTCAGCGGAAGCTCCTCAAGAGCAGCCCTATCAACGCGATGCAGGCACGGATAATGCTCGTATCCTTTTAAGCTGCAGAAACTCAATCCGTTTGGCAACGCTCGTGCAAGAGCCGGAAGGTCATGAGCAACTAGCTGGTCAGTCAAGGCGTTTGTCTTTGTAGCAATGCCTACGGTAACGTCATTTTTCTGCGCAAAAAGCACCTCAGGCAGCAGGTATGCAATCGACTTGCCAATACCAGTCCCCGCCTCAAGCTCTCTATGCGAAGAAGTTACCAGCGCGTTTCTGACCTCAACGGACATGCTAACCTGCTCGCTGCGTGTCTCAAACTTGTCATACATCTGCGAGACAATGCCCGGTTTAGCAAACGCTCTGTGAATCTCATCTTTAGAAATAGGCAGCATAGCAGGCGTCTCTGGGTCGTCCGCATCCCTTCTCGCCTTTGCTTTTATGTCGGCAACAAGCTGGCTGCGAATATCCTTGAGCGAGAAAAACGTGCCGGAGATCTCTGCATCTGCAAGTTCGGCACCTGTTGCAACTTTCTTTGCGACACCACGCTGAACTGCTTCTTCTTCCTTCATTTGCGACAAATACGAGAAGATTGGCCTAAACGTCCACTCCACTCCGTCGTGCATTGACGCCAGTTTGGCGAGAAGACCGCGGGGCAGATTCATAAGTCCCAAAAGCAAGATGCGCCACATGCCACAAAGAGCATCTACGTCGTCACTTGCGCGGTGCGTAACCTTCATGGTGCCAAACGCTTCTGCCATGCTGGAAAGCTTGTGTGAAGAAAGTCGAGGTAGCGCTATGCGTGAGAGCGACAGCGTATCAATCCAGGTATCAGAAACCGAAGTTCCACCAGGTACCCGTTCAATAAAGGTACGGTCAAAGGTAGCGTTATGTGCCAGAACTGGAAGTCCACCAACAAACTCTGCGAGGGCAGCAACAGCTTCTTTTGCGCTTGGTGCGCCTTTAACGTCTTCGTCAGTAATTGAGGTCAGGGCTGTAATTTCTTCAGGAATTGGACACCCCGGGTCAACAAAGGTCTGAAAGCGCTCCACAATCTCTCTACCGCTCAATTTAGCAGCAGAAATCTCAATAAGAGAGCATTTCTTAAAGGACAGACCTGTTGTCTCGGTATCCAAAACAACAATGTCGTCCTCTAAGACATCAAACGACTCATGCTCCGCCCTCTCTGCAAGCTCCAAATATTTTTTACGAACTGCAGAGGGGGTACCGGGAAGAATGAGTTCTTCTAGTTTTTGCGTAGCGCTTTTAGTGCTGGTCATAACCTACAAATCTACTGACGATCCTCAAGCGCAAACTCAATAAAGCGAGTGCAGAGCTCAGGGAAATCAATGCCGCCGGTACGTGCAGAATCTGGCAGCAAAGAACGGGCAGTCATACCAGGAATGGTATTTGTCTCAAGCACCACTGGCACGCCGTCCTCTGTAACAATAAAGTCACTACGAGAAACGCCGCGGCAACCAAGTGCATTGTGAGCCTTAATTGCCAGCTCCTGAGCGCGTGCGTACACTGCAGGCTCAAGACGAGCAGGAATCACATGGTGCAGGGATGCAGGCTCATATTTTGTCTTAATGCTGTAGAACTCATCGCCCGTAACAATCTCAACGATTGGCAGAGCTGTTGGGTCCTCGTTGCCAATAACAGGAACGGTAATCTCCGTTCCCTCAATGCTCTCCTCGATTAGGATGCGCTCGCCTTGCTCACCTGCAAGTTCAAGTGCAGCGGGAAGCTCTTCTCGCGAAGTAACGCGCGTAACGCCGTAGCTGGAGCCGTTGCCAGAAGGCTTTACAAACATAGGGAGTCCAAGGTCCTCAATAAGCTTGTCTACCTGTTCATCTGTGAAGACAGTACCTGCGGCAACGTCAATTCCCTTAGGAGTTGGAACACCTGCCTGCCTATACATGAGCTTCGACAGCTCTTTTTCAGTTCCCATAGCAGACGCAAGGACGCCAGAAAACGTGTAAGGAATGTGCAGAATCTCGAGAAGACCCTGGATGCAGCCATCCTCACCAAAACGACCGTGCATAGCAACGTACACGACATCATAACCGCCCTGAGCAAGGGTAACTACAAAGTCTTTTTCTGCAACATCAAGCAGGTCAACACTGGTAAAGCCAGCTTCTTTGAGTGCTGCTGCACACTGCTTGCCAGACTCCATTGCAATCTCATGCTCGTCTGACCAGCCACCTGAAACAACTGCTACATGAAGCTTTTTTAGCTCTTCACGTGTCATTTCCGCTCCTTCAGATAAGTCTCCCATAGGGTAAACTCTAGTAAACGTATTTCTTCTAAGATACCGCAGATAGCTTAGAAGAGTTGGAGAAGGACAAAAATGCAATCAAATAATACTCTTGACGGCACAAACACCACGGCTGACGGCGCAGACATCTCCGCGCTTGATTCTCGCCCACAGAAGGCTGCCGCCAAATCTGACCTCAGAAGCCTCTCATCAGAGCAAATTCTTGAGCTTGTGACGTCCCTTGGCCAGCCAAAATTCCGTGCAAAGCAGATTGAGGAGTGGATCTGGTCTAAGGGCGCTACCTCTTTTGATCAGATGAGTAATCTTCCAAAAACGCTGCGAGAAGAACTATCTAAGCAGGTAACGCTTGCTGGTGCTGAACAAATTGTTCGCCAGGTCTCTGAGGATGGAAGTCGTAAATACCTGCTTCGCTACCCAGATGGCACTTCTGTCGAGTGCGTTGGCATGCCAACTGGCAACAAGCTTTCGGTCTGCGCTTCTACACAGGCTGGCTGTGCCATGGGCTGTGCTTTCTGTGCAACAGGCGCTGCTGGTCTCACGCGTTCTCTTTCTGCAAGCGAGATTTACGAGCAGGTTATGCACGTCCGCGACGATTTTGACGCGCGCGTTACCAGCGTTGTTCTTATGGGCCAGGGCGAGCCCTTCATGAACTACGACGCTACTCTTGCGGCTATGAGACGTCTCAACTCCCCTGACGGGGCCGGCATTGGTGCGCGCCATATTACGGTTTCTACCTGTGGCGTTATTCCTATGATTAAACGTTTTGCCTCAGAGCCCGAGCAATTTACGCTTGCTGTTTCGCTTCACTCTGCGGTGCAAAAGACGCGAGACACCCTCATGCCAGGAGTTCGTAAATACTCACTGATTCACCTGTACGACATTATGGGTGAGTATGTCGATAAGACCGGTCGTCGTCCAACGTATGAATATGCGCTGATTAAGGGCGTTAACGATTCCGACAATGAGCTTGGTGCCCTAAGAGACTTCTGTCGAGGAACACTTTGCCACGTCAATATCATCCAGCTTAACGAGATTGAGGGTTCTAAATTCCATCCAACATCTCCTGCTCGTGCTCAGGAGTTTGTAAACAGCCTTAATTCTGTTGGTGTTGAAGCAACTATTCGTCTTTCTCGTGGATCTGATATCGATGCAGCTTGCGGCCAGCTTTTCCAGAAAAGGAACGCACGCTAAACAGCACTTATAGAGATAGTGCTCATATAAGAACCATTCATGCTTTTAATGAAAAGAAGGGGTCCCTTAGGACCCCTTTCTTCTTAGTTCATATATAGAACGTATGTTCTAATGAATTGCGTTTAACCATTCTTTTTCCACCCTCGCTTGGTGAGAAAGAATGTTTTTCGCACTTTTCCGATTACCACTACCTGAATAGTCATCAAGAATTGCATCGAGAGCTCTTCTCGATCTTCTCATTGCATGAAGAAAACTTCTCTGCGCCTCTTTAGTCAGCAGAGCATGTTTAGCGAGAAAAGCTATTCCTAGTAATGAGACACTGGATATAATCGCAAACTTTATCTTCATTATGCTTCTTTAACGTTTGAGAGTTTTTCCACTAGAGCAGCAAGTTCATCCTCGTCATTGAATTCGATTTCAATCTTATTCTTGCCACGGACATTTCGTACTTTAACTGGGGTATCCAGAGCAATCCTTAATTGCCTTGCTGCGCGCTTATATGCCTGTGGGGTTGGCTGTCTTTTTGGTTTCTCAACATTTGTGACAGAAAATAGTGGAGCAAGATTTTCTGTCTGACGAACCGACAAATTCTCTTCGATTACTCTCTGGGCAAGCTTAATTCTTCCTTCTTTTCCGCTTACAGAAAGAATTGCTCGAGCATGTCCAGCACTAATGCGTCCCTCCGCCATCAAAGTTTGAACTTCTGTTGGAAGGTCCAGCAGACGAAGAGTGTTTGTAATTGCAGACCTAGACTTGGACAAAACCTTAGCTAAATCATCTTGGGTCAAGTTCTCTTGTTTGATTAACTGCTTATAGCCTTGAGCTTCTTCGATTGGACTCAGGTCAGATCTCTGTAGATTCTCAATCAGAGCAAGCTTAAATACTTCCTCATCGGAAATTGCCTTAATTACTACAGGAACTTCCTCTAATTGTGCAAGCTTTGCAGCCTGGAAGCGTCTTTCGCCAGCAACAATCTCATAGTGATCACCCTTCTCGCGAACAAGAAGTGGCTGGAGAATTCCGTTTTGCTTAATTGAATCACTGAGTTCAGCAAGTTCAGCTTCATCAAAACGCTTACGAGGCTGATCTTTATTAGGCTTAATCTTCTTTAGTGGTAGTGTAGTAGCTTCTTTTTTATTACCGACCTCTGCATCTACCTCGCTAAAGAGAGAGTTGAGGCCCTTACCAAGTCCTGATTTTTTAACCACGACGATTCACTTCCTTTGCAAGTTTGTTATATGCAAGTGCGCCCATACTTATTCGTGCATACATGGTTACTGGCAAACCATGACTTGGTGCTTCTGCGATTTTGACATTTCTTGGAATAAGCGTCTTAAATACTTTGTTACCAAAGTAATTTGAAACCTCAGTTACAACCTGCTTAGATAGGGAAGTTCTGCTATCAAACATGGTCATTACTACACCAAAGATATCAAGATCCGGATTGAGCTGCTTTTGAACCATTTTCATTGATTCAACAATCTTAGTTACGCCCTCTAGTGCATAATATTCGCACTGAATTGGGATAAGAATGCTATTTGCTGCAACTAAGGCATTAATTGTTAAAAGGCCTAGTGATGGTGGGCAATCAATCAAAATGTAGTCAAAATAGTCTTTAACCTGGTCAATTGCCTGCTTTAATATGTTTTCCCTTGATTCCACAGAGACAAGTTCAATTTCTGCACCAGCAAGTTGAATGGTAGCAGGAGCAATAGTAACATACTTTTGAACTGTTTGTTGTAATACGTCTTCAAGTGATGTTTCGTTGAGGATTACATCATAGATATCAGCTTCAAGTTCCTCTTTATCAATTCCAAATCCACTTGTTGCATTACCTTGTGGATCAAAATCGATAATTAAAACCTTCTTTTTTGTTTCTCCTAGCGCTGCTGCAAGATTAATTACGGTAGTTGATTTTCCAACTCCGCCTTTTTGATTAATTACTGCCAGAACTTTAGGATCTCTATCTTGAAATCCCCTCGAAAGGTCTTTGTAGCTCATTTATCCTCCGTTTGACCAAGTTTATTTAATAATACAGAATGTTTCACGTGAAACATTCCACAATTAGTCTCTTCTTGCAACAAACGGATTTGATTTAGCCATTCCAGTTTTTCTTGGAAGTTTAATTTTGCTTTTTCCAACTTTTCTATAAAGAAGAATTTCACGATGACCAAGATCGTTTGGTAATTCAAATGTTTCACGTGAAACATTTTCATACCCAAAAATTTTGGCTGCCTGAGAGGCGTCCTGAAGCTCTATCTCATCAACGTTGGCCTTCATTACTATAAGGGTACCTTGTGGAGCTAAGAAAGGCTCTGCGTACTCCAAAAGAATATTTGCCTTTGCAACTGCTCTGAAAGTAACAAAATCAAACTTCTGCTTATAGTCATTTGGAATTTCTTCAGCACGAAGCTTTTCAGCTCTGACTCTCTCGCCAAGACCAATCTGGTCAATCATTGACTGTACCGCATTGATCTTTTTTCCAATTGAATCAACAAGCAATGTTTTGTTATCGCTCATAATTGCAAGAGGCAGTCCAGGGAAGCCTCCACCGGTACCAATATCAATATAGTTGTGAGTTCCAGATATAAACTCATTACATACTTTGAGTGGTAATAAAGAATCAAGTATATGAAGAACAAGTGCATCATCAATTGAAGTAATTCTTGTGAGATTGAGGTTTTTATTAATCTCGATCAACAATTCAATATGCTTAAGGAGTTGTCTTCTTTGGTTCTCAGTCGATTCGATTCCATAGGTAAGGAGAAGTTCCTTAAGTACATTCTCTTTTGAATCGCATATAGACTTCTCTGATTCAGACATTGCTTCTCCTGTGACAAAACTTCTTGTTACAAGAAGAATTGTCACAAAAAAAGAGGAAGGCGTAAACCTTCCTCATCAAATTA
>USKU01000031.1 GCA_900555335.1 uncultured Atopobium sp.
GGATCTGTGTATAGGGCTGTGAATATTGCCATTTTGAGTTCTGTCGGATGTATCGTAGTGATTTTATTAGCGCTTCTTGTTACCAATTATGTATATTTCATCGTAGTGCTTAGCTATATTCCTATCTTATTTTTTGCGACAAGATTTCCAGCCAAGCGGATTGCTGATTTACAGCGAAATATTATTCCAGCTCAAGATAGATATTTGAACGAATCAAAACGCATCGTAGAAAATAAAAGAGCAATCAATATTGCTCGAGCTGACGTCTTTTACAAAGAGAGATATCATGACATCGGTTCAAGGTACTTGGATTCCATAAAAAGATACCGGTTTAATGAGGGATTGAATGAGAAGATTCCAAGCAGTATGTGCTCTCTGCTGCAGATCATTATGCTTGCCCTAACCATTGAAATGTATCAGATCCATGTTGCGTCTGTAGGAGATATTTTTATCTCATATCAACTTTGCGCGTTGATTCAAAATCCACTAGCGGAACTTTTTCAGTCAATCATGTTTGTGAAAGCAAATAAGGTTCATCTTGAGCGCCTACAAAATACTTTCAAAGAATCCCAAGAGCCTTCAGGTTATGAGAAGCTTTGGAACTCTTCACTTAAACCGGCTGTAAAGATAGGAGAGGGAACTCTTTTAGCTACTCTTGAAGGACCAAAACTTTTCCATACACAAACTCTCAGCATTCCACAAGGATCTCTCGTGGTGGTAAAAGGTTCCAATGGCTCAGGTAAGTCTTCTTTCGTGGATCTTTTGGCAGGCTGCTCTGATCCATCATTATTTAGTGGTGATATAGAGCTTTCGGATGATCTTAAAGACTGTTCTCGTTTTGCTCGTCCGGTACCTCTTGTAGAAGGAAGCCTTGCTGACAATATGTTTGGAGAAAAGATTGATCGTACGGTTTATAACTTGCTCGATTTCTCCTCTCTTGAGACGCATGCTTTTGATGGAAAAGAGGAGTCCGTTTCTTTGGGTGAGCGACAAAAAATTGGTCTTTTGAGAGCTCTATCCAGAAAACAAGGGGCACTTGTTTTGGATGAACCTCTACAGAATTTAGATGCGCCAACATCACAGAGGCTTTGTAGATATCTCGCCAACCTTAAAGGTAGGCGGACTGTCATGGTGATTATGCACTCTGATGAACTAGATCAAGAAGCAGACGTTCTTCTCGATATCCAAGATGGTCAATTGCATGTGCGTTGATGTGGGAGAAAAATAGATTCAAAGGCATGGGCGCTTTGACCCTTTCGTTGCGCTAAGATTGTAAGGTAATTGTTTATCGAGAGGTTTTGGCTGATAAAACATATTTGCCTTGAGTTTGGAGCGTAGGGATATATGCCATTGCAATTTAACAGACTCGGTATCACTCCAATCGTTGTTTTTAACTTTATTATCTGGCTTTTCTTTACACTCGCATACTTCTATCAAATTGTGTATATCCTTCGCGTCTTAGTTAAGGGTGAGGTAAAGCTTCCAAAGGCAAAAAAGCAGCACCGCTACGCTTTCTTTATTGCTGCCCACAACGAAGAGCCAGTTATTGGCAATCTTGTCAGGTCTATTCTTTCTCAGGATTATCCTCGAGAGCTGATGGATGTTTTTGTTGTTGCAGATGCTTGTACTGATAAAACAGCTGAAGAGGCAAGAAAAGCTGGAGCAATTACTTGGGAGAGAAATGACCTTGCTCGTAAAGGTAAGAGCTGGGTTATGGATTACGGTTTTGACCGTATTCTTAATGAGTACGGTGACAAATACGAGGCTTTCATTATTATGGACGCCGATAACCTGGTTTCTCCAAGCTACTTGAAGATTATGAATCAGGCTTTTGACGCAGGATATCTTGTCTGCACCAGTTACAGAAACTCAAAGAATTTTGATTCTAGCTGGGTAAGTTCTGCCTATGCTACCTGGTTTATGCGTGAGGCAAAGTTCTTGAATAACGCCCGTATGATGCTGGGCACCAGTTGTGCAGTTTCTGGTTCCGGCTGGATGGTTTCTTCTCGCATTATTAAAGGTATGCATGGATGGGATTTTCATACCCTTACCGAGGATATTCAGTTCTCCACCTTCTGCAGCGCTCATAACATCCAAATCGGTTATGCGCCTGCAGAGTTCTTTGATGAGCAGCCATTAACTTTCAAGGCATCCTGGACGCAACGCATGCGTTGGACAAAAGGCTTCTACCAGGTGTTCTTCTCGTATGGCTTTGATTTGATTAAGGGTATTTTTAAGGGTCAGTTTGCTTCATACGATATGCTGATGACCATTGCTCCAGGCATGATTTTGACGCTGCTTTCAGCCTTTATTAATGGCACCTACCTGCTGGTTGGTTATTTGAGTCACGGCTTTGTTGCTACTGACGCAGAGATTGCTATGAGTGTGGGATCTTTGGTCATGACGGTCTTCTCGATGTATGTGGTCTTCTTTATTCTCGCGCTTATTACCACCATCTCGGAGTACAAGCATTTCCATGTAAAGAAGAAATGGCGTATTTTTACCAATCTCTTCACGTTCCCTATTTTTATGATGACGTATATCCCTATTACCGTTGCGGCTTTGTTCAAAAAGGTTGAGTGGGTTCCTACTAAACATGACATTGCTGTTAACTTTGAGGATGTTATTGCTTCAAGTGGGAGTTCAAATTAAATAATTAACTCCACTGGTGGTACAATGCCAAAACACGTTGAGCATGACCGGTAGGTCAGGAGGGAGCCAAAGACAATGGCAAAGTTCTTCGAAGGCGAATCACACACATTTTCTGAGTACCTTTTGGTTCCTGGCTATTCATCAGCTGAGAACATCCCTGCAAATGTTTCTTTGAAGACTCCTCTTGTTAAGTTTAAACGTGGCGAGAAAAGCGCAATTGAGCTCAACATTCCTATGGTATCTGCAGTAATGCAGTCAGTTTCTGGTCCTCGTTTGGCAATTGCTTTGGCCCAGCAGGGCGGCATTGCCTTTATTTATGGCTCTCAGTCCGCTGAGGATGAGGCTCAGATGGTTCGTGAGGTTAAGAGCTACAAGGCAGGCTTTGTAGTCTCCGATTCAACGCTTACTCCAGAAATGACCCTTGGTGAGGTACTTGACCTTAAAGAGAAGACTGGTCACTCCACTATGCCTGTCACCGATGACGGCACTTCTCGCGGTAAGCTCGTAGGTATTGTTACCTCTCGTGATTATCGTCCTTCTCGCGATGATCGCTCTAAGCTTGTTTCTGAGTTTATGACCCCAGCTGATAAGCTTATTACCGCAGCTGAGGATACCACCCTTAAAGAGGCAAATGACCTTATCTGGGACAACAAGCTCAACACCCTTCCTATTGTCGATAAGAACGGCCACCTGGTTAGTCTTGTATTCCGCAAGGATTATGATTCCCACAAGTCTGCTCCAGATGAGCTTCTTGATGA
The DNA here is from genome assembly GCA_900555335.1 of uncultured Atopobium sp. GTDB lineage: Bacteria > Actinomycetota > Coriobacteriia > Coriobacteriales > Atopobiaceae > Lancefieldella. Next base: position 3,411 of record USKU01000031.1, read on the forward strand.
CTCTAAGCGTTACATGGTTGGCGCTGGTATTAATACTCGTGACTATGAGACCCGCGTTCCTCTGCTTGTTGATGCAGGCGCTGATGTTTTATGTATTGACTCTTCTGAGGGTTATTCCGAGTGGCAGAAGCGCACGCTTGAGTGGGTTCGTGCAACTTACGGTGATTCCGTCAAGATTGGTGCTGGCAACGTTGTAGACGCTGAGGGCTTCCGCTTCCTGGCTGAGGCTGGCGCTGACTTTATCAAGATTGGTATTGGCGGCGGTTCTATCTGCATCACTCGTGAGCAGAAGGGCATTGGTCGTGGTCAGGCAACCTCTGTCATTGATGTTGCTCGCGCTCGTGATGAGTATTTTGAGGAGACTGGCGTCTATATCCCAATCTGCTCTGACGGTGGAATTGTCTACGACTATCACATGACTTTGGCCCTTGCTATGGGTTCTGACTTTATGATGCTTGGTCGTTACTTTGCTCGCTTTGATGAGAGTCCTTCTGACCGCGTTATTGTTAACGGCTCTTACATGAAGGAGTACTGGGGCGAGGGTTCTGCACGTGCTCGTAACTGGCAGCGCTACGACCTTGGCGGCAATAAGCGCGGTCTTTCCTTTGTTGAGGGCGTTGATTCCTACGTTCCATATGCAGGTCCTCTGAAGGATGGCGTTGAGGCATCACTTCTGAAGGTCAAATCCACCATGTGCAACTGCGGTGCTCTTGATATTCCTGAGCTTCGCGATAAGGCAAAGATTACACTTGTCTCTTCAACTTCAATTGTTGAGGGTGGCGCACACGACGTCTTGCTGAAAGACTCAAACCAGCAGGTCAGTTACAATTTCCGTTCATAACTCACAGGATGTATGGACTACTGGCGTCACCAAGTATTTTGCTTGGTGACGCATCGCTATAAGAAAGGGGAACTCGTGGAAAACGAGGAAGTACAGAACGTATCCGATACAGGTGATTTTCCTGCTTACGATGCTGAGGCTATTGAAACTAAGTGGCAGCGTGTCTGGGAAGAGCAGAATCTTTACAAGACAGAAGAAGACAGCTCAAGGCCTAAAAAATACGTTCTAGAGATGTTCCCTTATCCTTCGGGCGATCTTCACATGGGTCATGCTCGTAACTACACCATTGGCGATGCTATGGCTCGTCAGGCTCGTATGCGCGGCTTTGATGTCTTGCATCCAATGGGCTTTGACGCCTTTGGTCTTCCTGCAGAAAACGCTGCTATTAAGCACAATACTCAGCCTTCTGTGTGGACTCATAAAAATATTGACCAGGCTGTAAAGACCATGTTCCGCATGGGCTTTGCTTACGACAAAGACCGCATGTTTAACACCTGCGACCCTGAGTATTACAAGTGGGGCCAGTGGATCTTCCTCAAGATGCTTGAGAAGGGTCTGGTATATCGTGCAACGAGCCCTGTTAACTGGTGTCCTAACGATAAAACTGTTCTTGCAAACGAGCAGGTAGTTAACGGTAAATGCTGGCGTTGTGGTGCAGTTCCAGAGAAGCGTGAGCTCTCTCAGTGGTACCTGCGCATCACTGATTATGCTCAGGAGCTCCTTGATGACCTTGACCAGCTTGAGGGCTGGCCAGAGCGCGTTCGTGCTATGCAAGCAAACTGGATTGGACGCTCCGAGGGCGCAGAGATCGACTTCACCCTGGCAGACACTGATGGCGTCACGCCAACCGATACCAAGATGACCGTCTTCACTACGCGTGCAGATACCATCTACGGCTGTACCTTCATGCTGCTTCCACCAGAGTCCAAGCTTGCTGCTGAGCTGGTAGGGGATTCAGAGTACAAGGCTGCCTTTGACACCCTCCATGAGGAGGCCGTAAAGGTTTCTTCCATTGATCGTCAGGGTACAGACCGCGAGAAACACGGTGTATTCACTGGCCGTTACGCAATTAACCCTGTTACTGGACAAACCGTACCAATTTGGGTTGCTGACTACGTCCTTCTCGACTATGGTACTGGCGCTGTTATGGGCGTTCCATCAGGCGATAAGCGCGACTTTGACTTTGCTAAGAAGTATGACCTGCCTATTGTTCCTATCATTTGCGAAGAGGGAACTGATATTTACGAGGAGCTCAAGGGAGTTTCCGAGTACAAGGTAACCTCTGTTGACTGGGACGGACCAATGGATACCGTGGGTATTCTTGTCCAGTCTGGTCCTTTCACCGGACTTCGCGGCGGTAAGCATTCCGAGGCAGAAGAGGCCGTTGTTGCTTATCTGACTGAGCACAACGTTGGTCGTAGAACTGTCCAGTTCCGTCTTCGTGACTGGCTTATCTCAAGGCAGCGTTACTGGGGCAATCCAATTCCAATGATTCATTGTGATTGTTGCGGTGACGTCCCTGTTCCTTACGATCAACTTCCTGTCACGCTTCCAGACAATCTTGACCTGGCGGCAGGAGATACTCTTGCTGAGTGCAAGGAGTTTGTAGAGACCACCTGTCCAAAGTGCGGCAAGCCCGCCAAGCGTATCACTGATACCATGGACACTTTCACCTGCTCTAGCTGGTATTATCTGCGCTATTGCGATCCACACAACACCGAGCTTCCTTTCTCTAAAGAATCAGTGGATCGCTGGATGCCGGTGGATAACTACATTGGTGGCATTGAGCACGCAATTCTGCACCTTTTGTATTCTCGCTTCTTTACTAAGGTCCTTCGTGACCTGGGCATGATTGATATTGACGAGCCATTTAAAAACCTGATGACCCAGGGCATGGTCAAGGATGAGCACGGCGACACCATGTCAAAGTCAAAGGGTAACGTGGTACCTCCAAGCTCTGTCATTGAGCCTTATGGTGCAGATACTATGCGCCTTGCTATTCTCTTTGTTGCTCCACCAGAGAAGGATTTTGACTGGGACGAGAAGGTCGTTGCAGGTGCAAACCGCTTTATCAAGCGCGCATGGCGTGTAGTTTGGGAGCTTTCTCGTACTGCTGATGCTTCTGCCGTACTCGACCACACAGCTTTGGATGCAAAGTCGCTTGAGCTCAACCGCGTCCTCAACGCTATGGGAATCCGCTGCACCACCGAGTTTGACAAGGGCCAGTTCAACACTGCTATTTCTGCAGTCATGGAGCTTGTTAATGCGGCAAGTGCCTATATCAACGAGGTTCCTGCAGAGTCCAGAGATGCTGCACTTTGCTACAAGGTTGCAAATGATGTGGTAGCTATGCTGGCTCCAATCATTCCTCACTGGGCAGAGGAGCTCAGCCATGAGGCTCTGGGCAAGAACATTCCTGTCTACCATCAGCCTTGGCCAGAGTTTGATCCTGAACAGGCAAAGAGCAATACCGTAGAGATTGCTGTTCAGCTCAAGGGTAAGGTCCGCGCTCGTATTGAGGTTTCTGCCGATGCTTCTGAGGAAGAACTCACTGCGGCCGCGACTGAGGCTATTGCCGATCAGCTTGAGGGCAAAGAGATTAGAAAAGTTATTGTAGTTAAGGGCCGACTTGTGAATATCGTTGCCTAACAGCAAAAACACTTGACGAGAAGCCCTTTATCTCGTAAGATATCTCTAAACGTAGTTGTTATTAGTTGGAAGTGGGGTTGAGTTTTGACCCCGCTTCCTTTCTGTATGTAGATGAGGAGGTCAAATGCAAAACGAAGGTGCAACACAGAAAATTTTGTCTGCACTAGAGCAGGCTGCACTCAATCACCACATTGATATTGTTGATGTTGAGATTGTCGGTTCTTCTAAGAATCCTGTGGTCAGAGTAAGAATTGACCATGATGATGAGAAGGCAGAGACCATTTCTCTTGATGAGGTTGCTCAAGAAACATCATGGATCTCAGATACCATCGATGAGCTTGATCCCTTCCCAGCATCATTTACCTTGGAGGTTTCTTCTCCAGGAATGGCACGTCCACTTCGTCGTGCAAAAGACTTTGAGCGCTTTGCGGGAGAAGAGATTCAGCTTCAGACTACCGCCACAGAGGGACGCCGTAAATTTACCGGCAAACTCTTGGGCATTGAGGGTACAACAATCTCAATCCAGACAGAAGAAGAGGTCTGTACTGTTGATCTGTCTGAGTTAAAGAAGTGCGTTATTAAACCAGTTTTTGATTTCTCGGCCTCAGCCAAGAAGTAGATAGAGAGGATTATTCATGGCATCTGAAATGATGGAAGCTTTGATGTTGCTTTGCCAGGAGAAGCACATCGATGAGTTGTATCTGCTGGATCGTTTGGAGCAGTCTCTGGCAAAAAGCTATGCTGACGTCCTCCACCTTGATTTTGGCGCTCGTGTCACCATTGACAGGGCAACTGGTCGTGTCTATGTCTATGAGCTTGTTCCTAAGGGTGAGCCAGACGAGGAGACTGGTGAGTACACAGAGTTTGATGAGGTAGACGTAACTCCTCCAGACACAAGCCGTATTGCCGCTCAGCATGCTAAGGCAGAGATCAAGACACTTGTACGCAATGCCGCCCGTGCACAGATTTATGATGAGTTCCGCGGTCGTATTGGTGACATCATCACTGGTACTGTTCTTCAGTCCACTCCTGATTTCACTATCATTAAGATTCGTGAGGGTGTTGAGGCAGAGCTTCCACACTTTGACCAGCGTCGTTTCCCTGATGAGCGCGATGAGCGTCCAGCAGGCGAGCGCTACCTTCACAACCAGCGCATCAAGGCAATTATCGTTGACGTCCGCGATCCTAATGCAACTCAGCCAGCAGTTCGTGGTGAGCGTCAGCGTCCACCAATTGTTGTTTCTCGTACTCATCCAGATCTTATCCGTCGCCTTTTTGAGCTTGAGGTTCCAGAAGTTTATGACGGTGTTGTAAGCATTCGCTCCATTGCTCGCGAGGCTGGCGTCCGTTCTAAGATTGCTGTCTCTTCCGTTGATGAGCGCCTTGATCCAGTTGGTGCTTGTGTTGGTCCTAAGGGCAGCCGTGTTCGCACCGTAGTCTCTGAGCTCCGTGGAGAGCGCGTTGACGTTGTGCCTTGGTTTGACGATGCTGCTCGTTGCGTTGCATCTGCGCTTTCACCTGCACGTGTTTCTCGCGTTATTGTCGATGGCGCTACGGGACACGCAACCGTTATTGTCCCTGATGACCAGCTGTCTTTGGCTATTGGTAAAGAGGGCCAGAACGCTCGCCTTGCCGCTCGTCTGACTGGCCTTCACATTGACATCAAGAACGAGTCCCTTGCTGCAAGCATTTTGAACAACCTTCCTGAGGTTGTTGAAGAGACTGTTGACGAGGAAGAGATTGCTCATCGTTGCAAGTATGTGAGCCCTAACGGAACTCCTTGCCGCAATATGGCAAGACCTGGTTCTGATTTCTGTGGCATTCATGATGACATGGAGAATGCAGAGATTTCTTCCGATCCAGACTCACTGATCTAGGCAACTACCTGTAACTATCCCGTCAACCGGAAGGTTTTCATATATGGCAAAAATGCGTGTACATGACCTTGCCAAAGAATATGGTATGCAGAGCAAAGAATTGCTCGAGCACCTTGCGGACATGAAGATTCCTGCAAAGTCTGCTTCTTCTACGCTTGAAGATGCATATATTTCTATTGTTCGTAAGAAACTCCAGCCTATTATGGAGGCTCGTGCCGCTGAAATCGCAGCTCAGAAGGCTGCTGAGGAAGAGGCTGCTGCCAAAGAGGCAAAGGCTGCTGCAGAGGCAGCAGAGGCTGAGCGTCTTGCTGCAGAGGCAAGGCGTGAGGCTGAGCGTGCTGAAGAAGAGAAGAAGCGCGCAAAAGAAGAGGCTGCTCGTAAGAAAGAAGAGGAGCGCCGCCGCGCTGAGGAAGAGAAGAAGCGTCTTGAGGCTGAAGAGGCTGAGCGTAATCGCGTAAAGGATACCGCTCCTAAGGCTGCTCCTTCTTTCAATAACCTGCTTGATCAGATTGCTCAGCAGGAAGAGGTTTTGAAACAGCAGGCTGCAGAGTCCGCTGCTCAGAAGAAGGCCGAGAAGGGGCCAAGAAATCACGCTCGCGCTAATGCAAGCGAAGCAAGTGGTGCTCCTTCTCGTCATAACTTCAAAAATGAGCGCGATGACGCTTCCATGTCTGATGAGCGTCCAAATGGCAAGCGCAAGAAGAACCGTCGCGGCGGAGATGACGGAGAAGACCGTTATAGCCGTATGGCACGTGAGGCTGAGGCTTACAACAGAAGCCGCGTTTTGGATGAGGCTCGCGTTGCTATTGAAGAGGCAAGCCGTGAGTCCACTGGTCGCCGTAAAAAGCGTAAAGAGCGTCGTCAGAAGCAGGCTGCAGAGGCTGCTATGGAGCAGCGTATTGAGGAAGCACTCGCAAACGACCAGGATATTTCCCAGCTTGATACTGTAAAGGTTCCTCAGGGCTCTACTGTCTCTGAACTTGCTGAGCTTCTTGGCGTTCCTGCAAATGACATCATTAAGCGCCTGTTCCTGCTTGGCAATCCTTTGACGCTTACAGAGACTATGTCTGATGAGCTTATTGAGATTGTTGCTGATGACCTTGGCCGCCAGATTAAGATCATGTCCAAGGAGGAGGAGAATTCCTTCACCTTCTACGATGATCCTAAGGACTTGAAGCCACGTCCTCCAGTAGTTACCGTCATGGGTCACGTTGACCACGGTAAGACATCGCTTCTGGACGCAATTCGTCACACCGGCGTTGCAGCTGGCGAGGCCGGCGGCATTACACAGGCAATCGGTGCTTCTCAGGTCACCATTAACGGCCGTGAGATTACCTTCATCGATACCCCAGGTCACGAGACCTTTACCGCTATGCGTGCTCGTGGTGCAAAGGTTACCGATATTGTCATTCTGATTGTTGCTGCAGACGACGGCGTTATGCCTCAGACCATTGAGTCTATTAACCACGCAAAGGCTGCTGGTGTTCCAATTGTTGTTGCAGTTAACAAGATTGATAAGCCAGGCGCAGATCCTACCCGCGTTCGTCAGGAGCTCACCGAGTATGGTGTTATTCCTGAGGAGTGGGGCGGACAGAACATGTTTGTTGACATCTCCGCTAAGCAGAATTTGGGCATCGACGATCTTCTCGAGACTATTCTTTTGCAGGCAGATGTCCTTGAGCTGAAGGCAAACCCAGACACCTTTGCTTCTGGTAACGTTCTTGAGGCTAAGCTTGACCGTGGTCGCGGCTCTGTTGCTACTGTTTTGGTTACACGCGGTACGCTCCACATCGGCGATGCTCTTGTTGCTGGTATGGCCTTTGGCCGCGTCCGTGCAATGCTTGATCCTAAGGGCAACGCAGTTACTACCGCAGGCCCTTCTGACGCAGTTGAGATTCTTGGTCTGCAGACCGTTCCTGGCGCAGGCGATGAGTTCCGTGTCTTCCAGGAGGAGCGCGACGCTCGAGAGCTTGCTGACCAGCGCGCTCTTAAGGCTCGTATTGAAGAACAGAACCGTGTTAAGCACGTTACCCTTGAGAACCTCTTTGACACCATGGCTGACCGTGACGTCAAGGAACTCAACCTCATCATCAAGGCTGATGTTCAGGGCTCCATCGAGGCTCTCCAGGACTCCCTGGACAAGATGGACCAGTCCGAGGTTCGTATCAGCACCATTCACTCTGCTGTTGGTGGAATCACCGAGACCGACGTTGTTCTCGCCGATGCATCCAACGCAATCATCATTGGCTTTGGCGTCCGTCCAGATGCAAAGGCCAAGCTTGCTGCAGAGCGCGTAGGCGTTGAGATTAGAACTTATAGCGTTATCTACAAGGCAATCGAAGAGATTGACGCTGCTCGTATTGGTATGCTTAAGCCAACTGAGCAGGAAGTTCAGACTGGCGTTGCTGAGGTTCGCGATACCTTCAAGGTTCCTAAGGTTGGTATTGCTGCAGGCTGCATGATTTCTGAGGGCGAGATTTCTCGCGACGATAACATCCGACTCATTCGTGACGGTTTTGTTGTCTACGACGGAAAGATTGCATCGCTCAGGCGCTTCAAAGACGACGTTAAGAGCGTTAAATCCGGCTACGAATGCGGTATTGGCCTTGAGAACTTCCAGGACATCAAGCCTGGCGACCAGCTTGAGGGCTATCGCATTGAGCAGGTGGCTCGTACCGAGTAAGAAGGGACAGCATGAAACAGAATCAGTTTTCTCGTCGTACTAATGAGATTGCTCGAGAAAAGCTCAGCTGGATCCTTTTGTTTGAAATTTCTGACCCAGATCTCCAGCTTGTGACTGTCACAAGCTGCGAGGTCTCGGTTGATAAGTCCTTTATGCGCGCGTATGTAAGCTGTGAGCCTGATCGCTACGAGAAGGTCCTTGCAGCTCTTAAGCGTGCAAAGGGTAGGATTCGCTCGCTTTTGGGTCATGCGTTGAACTGGCGCGTAACTCCTGAGCTTGATTTTAAGATTGATACCACTACCGATGAGGCTGAGCGTATTGCTCAAGCGCTTGAGGTGGTTCCTCCAACTCTTGGTGTCGAGAAGGACGAGTTTGGTTATCCCGTTACTTCCGAGGACAAGGGTTTAGACGAGGAGGCGTAAGTACGTGGCGTTGCTGAAAACAAAAGTCAGTCGTCCAGAGTTTGACGAGGTGATTGCTCTTATCGAGCAGGCCTCGTCAATCGTCGTATGTGCACATACATCTCCTGATGGTGATGCTATCGGTTCTGGTTTGGCACTTTCTTCAATTATTCAGAGAAGGTGGCCAGAGAAGATTGTGACTAACCTTTTGGCAGATGCTGATGGGGAAGTACCACGTATCTATCAGTTCCTTGATGGTGTAGATAGCTTTGTACCTGCTAACAAGTACGAGGGAACGCCAGATCTCTTTATCTGTGTTGATCTGTCTTCTGCAGGTCGTCTGGCTGATGCTGAGCCTCTCATGCACCGTTCAAAGACGGTGGCAGTACTTGATCATCATCCTTATAACGAGGTGTATTGGAACGCAGGATTGGTGCGCCCAGACGCTGCAGCAACTGGTGTCATCATTACCGAGTTTGCTTGTCATTTAGGCGCTACTCTTACTCCTGCTGAGGCACAAAATCTTATGTGTGCTCTGGTAACTGATACAGGCCGCTTCCAGTATCAAAATGCTGACGGTGAGGCGTTTGAGGTTGCAGGTTTGCTGGTAGAATCTGGTGCTTCTCCTTCTCAGATTGCACTTCACGTATATCAAAGCGACCGTTTGGCTTATTTGCACCTTGCAGCAAAGGTTATGGGACGCATCCGCACCTTTGGTGAGGGGCGCGTTGCGTATAGCTATGTCACTACAGCAGACCTTGCTGCTTCGAGCGTTCCACTTTCAGAGATGGATGGCCTGGTAGATATCGTACGCTGTGTTGAGGGAACAGAAATCGCGCTCTTCCTCAAAGAGGTTGATGGCGGCAAAGTTCGCGGCAACCTGCGCTCAAAATCAGAGCTTGATATTTCTGGTATTGCT
>USKU01000032.1 GCA_900555335.1 uncultured Atopobium sp.
GAGATCTTCTCGTCCTTAGCAATAGATGCAAGTCGACCAATAAAGTACTGCTCAACCTGAGACTGAACGGACTCGTCAACAGCGAGACCTTGCTGACGATAGAGCTCCAGAGAGCTTGCAATAAGCTTCTTGAGGTCAAGGTGTGCCGTTGAGCGGACCAGTGCAATGACGCCAATTGCTGCACGACGAACAGCGTAAGGATCGGAAGAGCCGGTTGGTGGTTCGTTGATAGCAAAGATGCCGCAGATGGTATCAAGCTTGTCAGCAATAGCTACAAAGCGACCAATCTGGCCACTTGGGAGCTCGTCGCCGGCAAAGCGAGGACGATAATGCTCGCGAATAGCTGCAGCTACATCGCTCTTCTCGCCAGCTGCCTCTGCGTAGTAGCCACCCATAACGCCCTGCTGGCTGGTGAACTCGACAACTGCCTGGCTGACAAGGTCTGCCTTAGCTAGATGAGCGGCGCGAGCAGCAAGCTCTGCCTCTTCTTTGCTGGAAGTCTCGTCGAGCGCAATCTCTGCAGCAAGAGCCTCCATACGCTGGGTCTTCTGCAGAACGGTGCCAAGCTTCTCCTGGAAGACAACGGTCTCTAGACGCTGAACAAACTCATCAAGCGTATGTTTCAAGTCCTCCTCAAAGAAGAACTTAGCGTCGTCGAGACGAGCACGAACAACACGCTCGTTACCGTCAATGACGCGCTCTGCACAAGATGGATCTGCGTTTGAAACCACAATAAATTCGCGAGTCAGCTTACCTTCAGCGTCATAGATTGGGAAATAGCGCTGGTTGGAAAGCATGGACTCAGTAATAATCTCTGAAGGAACGTTAAGGAATTCCTCGTCAAAGGTACCCACAAGAACCTGAGGCCACTCAGTTAGGTTAATGACTTCCTCAAAGACCTTCTCTGGCATATCAACGTGAGATCCTGGACGAGCAGCCTCAACCTCTTTAATGCCAGCGAGAATAACTTCTTTGCGCTGCTCCTGAAGCAAAACACCAGCGTTTTTGAGAACCTGCTCATAGTCAGCTGGACTTGCTACCTCATGGTAACCAGGACCAAGAACACGGTGGCCCTGGGTGGTGTTTGAGCTCGTTACATCAGCGTACGTAACAGGAACAATCTCAGAACCAAAAAGGGCGCACAGCCAGCGAACAGGACGAACATAGCGCTCGTGGAAAGAGCCCCAGCGCTGGCTGCGAGGCCAGTCAAGAGCAGCAATCCAAGAAGTTGCCAGCTCAGAGAGGATCTTTGTAGCAGGAACTGAAGGAATATTGAGCTCTGCAAAGACGTACTCATGACCGTCAGTGTCTACACGACGAGTCAGCGCACCAGCATTTACACCGCACTTACGAGCAAATCCCTCAGCAGCCTTGGTTGGATTGCCCTCTGCATCAAAAGCAATCTCTGCCTTAGGACCACGCTTGACCTCGGAAATCTCTTCTGTAGCCTCAGCAACGTCCTTTACATAGGCAGTTAAACGACGAGGTGTCGAGAGGATCTTAACCTCTCCAAATGACAAACCAGAGTCTTTAAGTCCGGAAACGACAAGCTTATTGAACTGAGCAATAGCTTTCTGCAATGGAGCAGAAGGCATCTCTTCAGATCCAATCTCAAAAAGGAAGTCTCTAACCTCAGCCATTTAAGCCACCTCCTCCTGAGTAGTTGATGCAGGTGCTTTCTTGGAAGCAACCTCCTCCAAATACGATTCGCAGCATGCCTTAGCAACGGTGCGAACGCGAAGAATATAGTTAGCTCTCTCAACAGCAGAAAGAGCACCTCGAGAGTCAAGCAAGTTAAATGCATGGCTGCACTTCATAACGCAGTCATATGCAGGTAGTGGAAGCTTGCGCTCAAGGCAGCTGTGGCACTCTGCCTCATACTCGTCGAACTTCTCGCGCATAAGCTCAATATTGGCTACCTCAAAGTTATAGGTTGAGAACTCGCGCTCGTTCTCAAGGAATACCTGGCCATAGGTCATTGGAGTGCCGTCTGGCAGGTAGCTCCAGACCAGGTCATAGACGGAATCAACACCTTGAGCATACATAGCAATACGCTCAAGACCATAGGTAATCTCTACAGGAACAGGATCTACCTCAATGCCACCTACCTGCTGGAAGTACGTGAACTGAGTAACCTCCATGCCGTTGAGCCAGACCTCCCAGCCAAGACCCCAAGCGCCAAGTGTTGGGCTCTCCCAGTCGTCCTCAACAAAGCGAACGTCATGGTCTTTTGGATCAAGGCCAATAGCAGCAAGTGAGCCAAGATAGAGATCTTGAGAGTCTGCAGGAGATGGCTTGAGCAAGACCTGGAACTGATAGTAATGCTGCAAGCGGTTGGGGTTCTCGCCATAGCGTCCATCAGCAGGACGACGACAAGGCTGTGGATAGCAGGTACGCCAGGCGTCAGGGCCAAGTGAGCGCAGGATAGTTGCGGTATGGAAGGTACCAGCACCTACCTCAGAGTCGTATGGCTGCATGACCGTGCAACCTTTTTCTGCCCAGTAGTGTTCAAGGGTCAAAATCATATCTTGAAACGTTAGTGGTGTTGCGCCCATGATGTTCTTTCTCTCAAATGTCCGACGTAAGTACTATAGCCCGCGAGCATGGTCAAAGGGCCAGAAAATAAACATTGCCTTAGAGGTCACGGTAGAAACCGCAACTGCTCCAAAATATCTGGAATCAAGCGAGTTTGTTCTGTTATCCCCCATAACAAAAATATGACCTGCAGGAACAGTATACGGATAATTCTGAATTACGGCACCCGTGCGATCTGCAAGAGAATAGGTTGGCTTGCCTTCAGTATAAGGCTCGTCCATAAGCTGACCGTCAACATACACAGCACCGTCGCGCAAATCTACCGTTTGACCTGCTGTAGCAATGACGCGCTTAACTAAAAGCGTATCGGGATTCTGAGGGCTGGTGAAGGTAACCACATCACCTGCTTGCGGAGTACCGCCAAATCGATAGGTAAGCTTCTCTCCTACCAAACGATCCCCCAGCTGGATGGTATTGAGCATGGACCCTGTTGGAACCTCATATACCTCAGCGACAAACGTTCTAATAAAAAACGCCAGTGCAACAGCAACTGCAACAATTACCAGGTATTCAAAAATTTCAAGTACTTTGGAATGTCCACTACTCATCGTCATCACCCGACTGCTGATCAAGTTCTGCTAGATATGCTTTGTCCTTCTCAGTGAGTTGAGCGCTCTCTAAGAGGTCTGGACGCCACGCACGAGTGCGAGCAAGTGCAGATTGTCGTCTCCAGACTGCTACCGCTCCGTGGTCTCCTGAAAGAAGCACAGACGGAACTTCTCGCCCCTCAAAATTTGCTGGTCGCGTGTACTGAGCATACTCAAGAAGGCCATCGTCAGAGAATGACTCATCCTGTGAGCTCATCTCATCGCCAAGCGCACCAGGAAGCAAGCGCACAACCGAGTCAATCACGGTAAGCGCAGGAAGCTCTCCGCCCGTCAGCACGTAATCTCCCAGAGAAATAACGTCATCTGCCAGCTCATAGACGCGCTCGTCCATGCCCTCATAGCGGCCACAAACAAACAGAATGCGTTCTTTTAGAGAAAACTCTTGGGCGATAGCCTGAGAATACGGCCTACCAACTGGCGAGAAAAACACCACGTGGGGCTTGGCATCTGCCTGACCAGAAATCTCTCGAACTGCCTCAAAAATAGGAGCAGGCTTCATAAGCATGCCTTGTCCGCCACCAAAAGGAGCATCATCTACCGTACGATGCCTATCATGCGTCCAGTCACGCAAGTCATGTGCATAGAACTCAAAAATATTTGCCTTTTGAGCCCTGCCCATAATAGAAGCATTTAAATAGGGCGAGAAGACCTCAGGAAATACTGAGAGCGTTTCTAGACGCATGCTACTCACCTAACCTAAGAAGGCCCTGAGGAATTGAGACGGTAATGAAGCCCTCGGCTGAGGCCTCTTTGATAAATTCATCCACGGCAGGCATCAGCACCTGTCCAAAAGGCCCCTCAATGACCCACACATTTTGTGTAGGTCCAACAAGAACCTCTGTAATTTCACCCAGAGAACCATGTTCTGTATCACGTACTTCTCTACCCACAAGTAGAGAAACATTTACCAGACCAAAGTTTTCTGGAAGACAATCTTCTTCTACCAGAAGCGTTTTACCAACAAGCTCTTCTGCATCAGAGATGGTAGTTACATCTTCAAAAGTGACAAGACTACCTTCTCTATCATCTGACTCAACAGAGACAACTGAGAACTTCCTTGGTCCCTTAAGCGCAGGCGGAACAGGAACAACTGTCATGCCTTCAGCTATAAGAGAAGGAAGGCTGTGAACGGGAACCGTCACAACCTCCCCTCTTTTACCATGCGTTTTAACAATTTGAGCAATTGCTCGCCAGTGTTTACGCAAAATTAGCCTACAACCTCGACATCAACAGAGGTGCCAACACGCTGGCCAAGAGCACGAGCCAAAGTACGAATAGCCTTAATGGTTCTACCCTTGCGGCCGATGACACGTCCAGCGTCTTCCTCAGAGCAAGAAACCTCAATCAAGGCTCCATCCTCGCGATCGGTGACGTCGAGTGCAACAGCATCTTCATTATCGACAAGACCACAAACGATGTACTCAACAAGGTCAGCAACCTTGTCAGAAGGCATCTCCTGAATGTCTTGATCGACAGCGTCTACCTCAGTGGGCTCTGTGAATTCAGACACGATTTACTCAGCCTCTGGAGCCTCGGACTCCTCAGCAGCTGCGGCAGCAGCCTCAGCAGCAGCCTCTGCAGCTGCAGCAGCCTTTGCCTGTGCCTTCTTGGAGAGCTTGGTCTTCTTCTCTGCAACTGGAGCACCAGTACGAGCAATCTCAATGAGGTGAGAAACTGCGCTTGTTGGCTGAGCGCCCTTTGCTACCCACTCGTCAACCTTCTCGAGGTTGATATCAATCGTCTTTGGGCTAGTCAGTGGGTTATAACGACCGACTTCTTCAATGTAACGACCATCGCGAGGCATGCGACCATCAGCGACAACTACGCGATAGTACGGACGCTTCTTGGCACCGTGACGGGCCAGACGAATCTTAACTGCCAATGAAAACTCCTCCATACGAGCGGTGCCTCGGATGTTAGATGGGCTGCACCGCAAAGCCACAAATCGGGTTACAAGTGTACAACAACGCATTAACCTCGAAAAGTATAAATTTGCTCTCTTCAAAAAGTACTCGTAATTTATGTATGAAACACTTGTTCTATTTGTACAAAAAGTATACACTATTTCTATGGAAACATTAAAGGACATATCAGATAAAAACGCACGTAAATCGTGTGATTTTGAGTGGCATGGTAAAGCCATTGGGCTTCTTGACCTTGATGCGTTCTTTGCGTCTGTAGAACAACTTGATCATCCTGAGTGGCGCGGAAAACCAGTAATTGTTGGAGGCTCACCCCACAAACGAGGCGTTGTTTCAACCGCCTCTTATGAAGCAAGGAAGTTTGGCGTTCATTCTGCCATGCCTTCAGCTACTGCAGTAAGGCTTTGTCCTCATGCAATTTGGACTTCAGGACGTTATGACAGATACTCAGAAATGAGTGCTCTTGTTATGGGTTTTCTCAAAGATGAGACTCCCCTTGTTGAACAAGTTTCTATTGATGAGGCATTTTTTGACATTACTCCTGGAAGATTTTCTAAAGAAAATCCTTTAGAAATTTGTAAGCGCATACAAAAGAAAGTTGCTGCACTAGGTATTACCTGCTCCATTGGACTAGGAACAAATAAAACAATTGCCAAAATTGCTTCTGAACAAGAAAAGCCTCGAGGTCTTACTGCGGTCTTTCCTGGTACAGAGGGCCGCTTTCTAGCACCACTGCCCATTGAGGCAATGAGCGGCATTGGTCCTGCTATGGCAAAAACTCTTCATCAGCAAGGAATCAAAACGCTTGGAGAACTCTCAAGAGCAGATGCAACGTATCTCACTTCCCTTGTAGGCAATACTGCCTCAAAGATGATTTTGCGCGCGCAGGGAAAAGAAATTTCAGAGGTTCATGAAGCTGCTCAACCTCGCGATGTTAAGTCTGTTTCTAACGAGAGAACCTTTGAAACAGATTTGTTTGATAAACAAGAAATAGAAGAAGCAATCAGACACATCTCTGGTGTAGTAGGCAGACGTCTTCGCCGCAAACAGTTACAAGGTTATACCGTAACGCTTAAGGTAAAAGCTTCTGCAACAGAGTCTCATACCGCTCAAAAAAGAATGTCTACTCCAACTGATGATGAACATCTCTTTGCAGAGATTGCCGTTGGCCTTCTTTCAACCATTTGGAAAGAAGGCCAACCAGTAAGACTTCTTGGTGTTGGCATTAGTTCATTTACAGATGAGACACAGAGTAAGCCTGTTCAAACGTCTCTTTTTGATCAATTTGAAGACACGTTTGATGTGGCAGCCTCTGGACCCGCAACAAAAAAGAAACCTCGGAGTGACTTACGTCATCTCTCCGAGGTAACCGATAAACTCAAAGATAAATTTGGTGCTGATGCTGTGCAGTATGGTAGAGACCTACGCTTTGAGCATCGCGTTTCAGACACCATGCCTACAGGCAAAAACGAGCAGATCTAGGACGCTCAACCTACTCAGTAGGATCAGCAGATTCTGGAAGATTGTCTACCAGGTCATCCTCGGAAAGCTCAAAGGCTGGAGCCAAAGCATCCTCTGGAAGATCAGCATAAGGAATCTCAGAAGTCATAGCACCCTCAATATCTAGCTCTACACGAGGAGCATCTGCCCAAAGTCGCTCAAGACGATAGTAAGACCTTACCTCAGGCTGGAATACGTGAACTACAACTGAGCCGTAATCGATCAGAATCCAATTAAGGCCATCACGGCCTTCAGTAGAAATTGGACGAACACCACAATTTGCCGTGACCTTCTCGCGAACTTCATCAACAATAGCATCAGCCAAACGAGCATTTCCGCCAGTGCAGATAACAAAGTAATCGCAAACGTCACTGAGGCCAGTGAGGTCGAGCACAAGAATATCTTCAGCTTTCTTTTGATCTGCGGCGATTGCAGCAGTCTTTGCAAGCTCAAGTGAAGTTACAGCCATGAATTTCTCCGTTTTCTCATGTAGCTAGGCTACTCAGATGTCTTTTCAATCATCTCATTGTATAGGGCAATTGAGTTTGGATACAAATAACTTCTAGTAGAAATTACATACATCATAACGCCACAAAACGCTGTCTCATAAAGCTCATCAAGAGAACCGCCGCGTAAATACACCTCGCGCGCCTCTTCAACTGACTTGAAACTTGGGCGCAAAGGCTCAATAAGGTCAGCTACGTACAAGATTTTGTCCAGCTTGCTCATCTGACAATCACCTGCAGTGTGCTTTTGAATAGCACTGAGCATCTGATCAGAGAGCCAAGGATAGATTGCCGGCAGGGTTTTTGCGGCGAGAGGACCGTGCAAGAGTCCTACGATTTTCTGATAAGGAGCTTCTGTCTGGATACGAAAGCGCTCTGCCAGTTCAATGGTTTCTGCATCAGGAAGAAGTTTCTCCCAATCATGCAAAATACCTGCAACACGAGCGCTCAACATATCTGCACCATAAGCCTGCGCAAGCGTTTCTGCACAATGTCCCACAGAGATAGAATGCGCAAAACGCTTAGGGTTCTTGTGATACATATGACTCTTCAAATCAGACTCAAGCTGATCAATAAGCGCCTGTTGTTCTGCGGTGTAGACAATGTCTTTTGCTATAAGTGTTCTTTCCATTATGTCCTACAAAGTTTTGACTCAAACCACATAGTTATCTGTATGACACGCCTTGCTACGAGCGTATATCAACCTGAGCAGCGGGTCGTTTTGGCTTTACCGCTTAATTGAGCGGAGTTGTATCAGCGCCGTAAAGTCCATGCTTATGAATGTAGCCTGTAACTGAATCGGGAGTCAGGTATCTGAGGCTCTGACCATTTTGAACTCTACTACGCAAGTAGCTTGATGAGATTGCTAGTGCGGGAACCTCAAGATAGGTTACCTTGAAGTCATAAGGTGAGTCTGCAATAACCTTTTGAGCACGACTCAGCTCATAACCAGGACGCGTTGCAGCAACAAAGTGAGCAAGCTCAGCTACGGTCTGTGCATCTTTCCAGGTGACAATATCAGCAATTGCATCTGCACCAGTAATAAAGAAAAATTCAACGTTAGAGGGATATACCTTACGCAATCTTCTGAGCGTATCAGCGGTGTAGGTGATGCCCTCATAATCCACCTCAAAACGAGAAGCAACAAAATGAGGATTATCTGAGGTTGCCAGAAGCGTCATTGAGTAACGATCTTCTCCCCTGGTAACTCCCTTATTTTGTTTGAACGCAGGGCGACCAGCAGGCATAAAGACAACCACATCAAGATCCAAATCATCATATGCCTGCTCAGCGGCTACCAAGTGACCGTTATGAATGGGGTCAAAGGTTCCACCCATGATTCCCAGACGATAGGTGCGGTTTTTATCCTGTCCCAAACGAGGCAGGCCAGGGTGCATGTTATTTAAGACGTCGGCTGCCATACTCTACTCAGTTTCTGAAGAAGCCTCAGCTACATGAGACGGATTAGATGGAGCCTCTTCAAACTCAACATCTTCAAATTGCTGATCTGAAGCGTCCTCGTCAGGAATCTCTATGCCATCTGTATTTGGTTTATTTGGATCCTCATAGGTAAAGGTGAGCTCAAGAATGCGAATCTCATCGCCGTCAACTGCACCAGCCTTTGCCAGTTGTACTTCAAGACCCATGCGATCCAGACGACGCTGTAGATATGCCACAGCCTCATCATTGTCCCAATCGGTCTGAATAACCATGCGCTCAATCTGGCCGCCAGAGACACGCCACGCATGACGTTCTTCTCGCTCAATGCGAAGCTTGTTATCACGACGAAGTCGCTGATGCTCCCAAGCCTCACTGCGGTCAACCGTTGGCGTAGTAATGGCAATTTCTTTGCGGAGCTCTGCCACTTCTGCAGCACAGGTAGTAACAAAATCATCAAGATTTAAACCTGTTACGGTAGAGATGGCAAAGAAAGTCCTACCATCAGCTTCTGCAGCCTTTCTGAGAGCCTCAATAGCATCTTCTGTACCAGGCATATCGCATTTATTTGCTACTACAATCTGAGGGCGGTCAGCCAGCTTTGAAGCGTACGCTTTAAGCTCCTCGTTAATAGCGTGGTAGTCCTCTACAGGATCTCTACCTTCATAGCCACCGGTAACATCGACCATATGGACAATAAGCGCTGTGCGCTCAATATGGCGAAGGAACTGATGACCAAGACCCTTACCCTCAGAGGCACCCTCGATAAGACCAGGGACGTCCGCGCAGACAAACGACTGACCGTTCTGTGCACGAACAACGCCCAAGTTTGGAGCAAGGGTGGTAAAAGGATAGTCAGCAATCTTTGGACGAGCTGCACTGATACGTGCAATAAGAGAGCTCTTACCAACAGAAGGCATGCCCACCAAGGCCACATCTGCCATAAGCTTCATCTCTAGCTCAATCCAATGCTCTTGGGCTGGCTCGCCCTTCTCGGCAAATGCCGGTGCACGCCTCACTGAGGTGACAAAGTGAATGTTACCGCGGCCACCATTGCCACCAGGAGCAACAACTACCTGCTCACCGGGAGAAGTAAGATCGGCAATCTCGTAGAGTGGCTCTTGCGTTTCTGGATCAAGCTCGCGCACAACGGTTCCCAGGGGCACCTTGAGCAGCAAATCCTGTCCGTCAGAACCATGACGGCGAGCACCCTTACCGTGAGTGCCGCGCTCAGCCTTAAAATGATGCTTGTAGCGATAATCAATCAGGGACGAAAGCTGCGCGTCTGCAACAATGACAACATTGCCACCGTGACCTCCATCGCCACCGTCAGGACCGCCTTTTGGTACATATGCTTCTCGGCGGAAAGACATGCAGCCTGCGCCGCCGTCTCCACCTTTAACGTTGATATGACAAAGATCAGTGAAAGTTTCCACGTGTCCTCCTTCTAATACCTTAATGTTACGGCATTTACCAGCGAAGCACAGTGAAAACGCGAGAAGTTCTTATGAGAACACGATGATAACAACAATTACTGCAACGCCAAGAATCATCAGAGCAAAGTCAGATGGAGCCAAAGGATAGCGTTTAAATGCAGATGAAGCGTTTCTTAAATAGAAACCTCGCTGCTCAGCCGCAAGTGCCGAAGCATCAGCTTTTTTAACGGAACTTACCAACAAAGGAACAATCAAAGGCATGGTGAGCTGGAGCTTCTTAATTGGATTTTTGGTATCAAACTCAACGCCACGAGCCATCTGAGCCTCCATGATATGGTTCATCTCGGAAGCAAAGACAGGTACAAAGCGCAAAACCGTTGCAATGGTAAACGCATAAGGATAAGGAACATGCGCAACTTCTACCAGCGCATTCATGAGGTCTTCTACGCGCATAAGCGAGAGCATAGAAAGCAATGGCAGTGCCAGCGCAATTGTTTTTAGGGCAACGTTAAAACCTCGCTCCAAACCACCTACCGTGATGAATAAAAAAAGCGTTTGACCAGCAGGAGCAACAAGCGTCTGTACAACGCACAAGATAAGGCCTAAAACGGCAAAGCCAAATACCAGCTTAAAAGTCTTCTGAGCATTCTGTGAGACAACTCCCACACAAATAGTGAGCGCGAGTACTGCAAGCACCTCAATCTTTCCTTGAGCAACAAAGGCAGCAACAAAGAGCTCAAGCGCAAACACCAGCTTGGACACAGGATTTGCCTTATGAAGGAAGCTTGTTCCTTCGGTGTAATCAATAACACTACCCACGAGGAGCCTCCTTACCATTCAACGTTGCCGCAATACGAGCAATCTCAAACTGATGCTGCAATGCGTCAAGCACCTCTGAAGCACTGCTAAGCCCAGTAAATGATGAATCCACATGCGCACCTACAAGCTTTGACAGCTGAATCATCTGAGGAGCCTCAACATATGCTTCCTTCAAAACCTCATCTGTCGAGAAGATCTGTGTAACTTCCCCATCATCTAACACGCTGCCGTGCGCCATAACGACAATTCTTGTAGCAAAGTCCAGCACAACCTCCATGTCATGACAGACCATAAGAACTGCACAGCCCTTCTCGCACAGTGATTTGACCATATTCATGACCTGCATACACTCTTTGTAATCCAGACCCGAAGTTGGCTCATCAAGCACAAGAATATCTGGCTCGCAGGCAACCACAGATGCAAGCGCAACCATCTGACGCTGTCCGCGAGAAAGCATAAACGGCGACGCATCTGCATCAAGCCCCATGCGATCAATTGCTTCAAGCGCTTTCTTGCGCGCATCCTCTGCAGACGCACCCTTGAGCTCAAGACCAAACGCAATCTCCTCAAGAACGCTCTCTTTACAGATCTGGTAATCGGGATTTTGGAACAACGTTGAGACATGCTGAGCAATCTGAGACGTCTTCCAATCCTTGCATGAAGAACCCTTAATATGAATGTCTCCCGATCGAGGACGCAACAGGCCATTTACCAGCTTAGTTAGAGTTGTTTTACCTGCACCGTTTTGGCCGACAAGTGCCACAAGCTCGCCAGGGTGCAAGCTGAGGGAGACGCGCTCAACGCCATCAGTACTCCCCTGATATTTGAAGGTGGCATCAATAACATCAAGAACAGACTGAGTGCTTGGCTGGTCAGCGTCTTGAAGAACACCAATTCTGTCAAAAGGTCCGCTCGATTCAGCAACCACAGGACCATCTATTTTTGGAAGATACGTCTCCCCTGCTAACTCAACGTCATTAGTAGCTAATGGTTGAGAGCACTCTGTAAGAGAAATACTACGATGCTGCAAAGCCCCAACACAGCACGCAAGCTGCTTGGCGGCTGACTGAACTGACAACGCAGTTTCATCGCAGACAGCTCTGTCCGCCTCAGATAACAAGTGAGCATACTCAGACTGATGAGAGAACTCATGGACGCCCTTTGAGACGCGCACGCAACGAGGAACATCAACGCCAACCTCTTGCAGTAAATCTACCTGAGAAAACACTTCCTCACCGCTACCGTATGCACAAATGGAGCCCTTGTCCATAACGGCAATCTTTGAGCAATACTTAGCGAGAAGACCCACTTTTTGCTCAATTACCACAACCGTAATGCCTTTGGTTTTGTTGAGCTCTGAAAGGGTCTGGAAGATTAACTCGGACGACGTTGGATCTAAGGCCGCTGTTGGCTCATCAAGCACCATAACTTGTGGCTGAAGCGCCAAAAGTGCTGCTATAGCAACCTTTTGCTTCTGTCCACCAGAAAGAGAAGCAATCTCTCTAAAGCGGAGGCTAGCAATACCAACTGTCTCTAGAGCATAGGTAATGCGCTCTGGAATCTCTGCATGAGGAACTGCAAAGTTCTCAAGACCAAAGAGAAGCTCATCCTCAACAATTGAAGCAACCATCTGCGCATTGATATCTTGAGTGATTGATCCTACAATCTTAGAGATATCAGTCAGCGCAACCGTGCAGGTATCCATTCCAGCAACAAGAATCTTGCCAAAGAAATTACCTCTAAAGTGATGAGGAATGGCGCCAGAAAGTGCAAGAGCAAGCGTAGACTTGCCCGCACCAGAAGGACCAACAATACCTACAAAGTCACCCTCCTGAACGCTCA
>USKU01000033.1 GCA_900555335.1 uncultured Atopobium sp.
TGCTCGTCGAGCACTCACAGAAGATCTTGAGCGCATGGAGTATCTGCCTGGTAATTATTACAACTTTCATCCCGGTAGCCATGTGGGCCAAGGCTCTGACGTGGCAATTGAACAGATTTCTAATGCTCTTAATGACTGTCTTTTTGAAGGACAGCACACTACGGTGCTTCTTGAAACAATGGCTGGTAAGGGTACTGAAGTTGGCAAAACATTTGAAGAAATTGCTGCAATTTTAGACAAGGTAAAGCGCCCCGAGCTTATGGGTGTATGCCTTGATACCTGCCATGTTCATGATGGTGGCTATGAGATTGTAGAAGATCGTGATGGTGTTCTAGATACGGTTGACCAGATAATTGGCTTGAAACAGCTCAAGGCTTTGCACCTTAATGACTCAAAGAATCCTCTTGGAGCTCATAAAGATAGACATGAACAGATTGGTAAGGGCTTCATTGGTCTAGAAACGTTCCGCGCCGTGGTGACTAATCCGTGTATCAATACGCTTCCTATGATTTTGGAAACTCCTCATTCTGAGCTTTCTGGTTGGGGAGAAGAAATTGCGTTACTTCGTTCTTTTTTAGGTGATAACTAGTGGGAATTCTGGTAGGTTGTGAACAAATTTCTATGGAATGGCCTGGTAAGAAGGTTCTTACCAGTCAAACCATTGGTGTTAATGAGGGCGACCGTATTGGCGTTGTAGGCAAAAACGGCGATGGAAAATCAACCCTCTTAGATCTTATCGCCAAAAGAATTGAGCCCGATTCTGGCAACGTAATTTGGAGAAGTGACATCCAAGTAGGCTATATGGGCCAAAGTGATTCACTTTCTGATACACAGACAGTTTGCAGTGCTGTTGTGGGAGACACGCCAGAGTACGAGTGGGCATCTGACGCTCGCATCCGTAAGATTATTGATGAGCTCATTGGAGACTTGGACTGGAATGGTCTGGTAGGAGAGCTCTCCGGAGGTCAGCGTAGACGCTGCGATTTGGCTCGACTGCTTGTGGGTACCTGGGATTTAATGCTTATTGACGAGCCAACCAACCACCTTGATCTTCACGCTATTCAGTGGCTTGCAAATCACCTTAAAAACCGCTGGTCAGAGGGAAATGGCGCCCTCATTCTGGTCACACATGACCGTTGGTTCTTGGATGAGGTTTGCGACCACATGTGGGAAGTCCACGATGGCGTTATTGACCCTTTTGACGGCGGCTATTCTGCCTACATTCAAGCTCGAGTTGAACGTGATAGACAGGCAGCGGTGATGGAAGAGCGCCGTCAGAATACGCTGAGAAAAGAGCTTAACTGGCTTGCTCATGGCGCAAAGGCTCGCACGTCAAAGCCTAAGTTTAGGATTGATGCTGCCATGGAGCTTCTAGCCGAAGATCCACCACTTAGAAACACGCTTGAGCTCAAACGCATGGCAGTCTCTAGGCTAGGCAAGCAGGTTATTGAGATGCATGACGTCTCGTTTGCTTACAAAAATACCGCACAGAGTACGGATGCAGATCCTAAAACGCAGTTAGATGTGTCAAAGAGTCAAACTGACGTCATCAAGCATGTTGAGTGGCTCATTGGCCCTGGTGATCGCTATGGCATTCTGGGTGAGAATGGTGCTGGTAAGTCCACACTTCTTGAGTTGATGACACAGCAGTTACAACCAACGTCGGGTCTGGTAAAAGTAGGAAAGTCCGTCAAATTTGGTTGGCTTTCTCAGCAGATTGATACATTTGCTACAAAAGAAACGTGGACCGTTCTTGAACTGTTAAGCCAGTACAAGACAAGTTACCTGGTAAACGGCAAGATGCAAAGCCCTACACAGTTGCTTGAGAGTTTGGGCTTTGATAGACGAGAGTTTACCAATCGACTGCAAGACCTTTCCGGAGGTCAGCGTAGGCGTTTGGCACTTCTTTGTGTCCTTCTAGAAGAACCAAACGTGCTGGTACTAGACGAGCCTGGCAATGACCTTGACACGGATATGCTTGCTGTCCTGGAAGACCTTCTGGACTCATGGCCTGGAACGCTTCTTGTTGTCAGTCATGACCGCTTTTTGATTGAGCGTGTTACAGATGACCAGTATGCCCTCATAGACGGCCACATTCGTCACGTCCCCGGAGGTGTTGACGAGTACCTTACGCTTGTTGATGCTGCAAAGCAGACGGCGAGAAGAGCGGGGGAGTTGTCGGGTGCATGCGGAAGTTCAGGTACACGTGAGTCGCAGGCAGACGGGTCTTCTCGCCAAGAGAGTGCGGTATTGAGCAACGCCGAGCGCCGCGAACTCAAGAAACGTTTTGATTCGATTGAACGACGTATAAGCAAGGCTCAAGATCTTCCCGAGCAGATTAGAGAGCAGATGAGCTCTGCCGATGCAACAGATGCTCAACGTTTGATGGAATTGCAGCAAAAGCTCAACGATGCTGAATCAGCACTTATGGAGTTGGAAGACGAGTGGTTAACGCTTGCAGAGAAGCTTGGTGAGGCGTAAATGGGAGATTTACTTTCTAGGTTTGTATGGCCAAAGTATGGGCGTAAGAGTTTTGTTGCTGTGCTTTGCAAAGGTGTTGAGGTCATTGGAGACCTTCTAACGCCTTTGATTATTGCTCGCATGATTGACCTGGGTATACACGGGGCAAACATATATGACATTATTCGCTACGGTATTTTGCTGGTAGTCATTGCAATAGTTGGCTTTGGTTTTACGCTTGTCTGCCAAAAAATTGCTTCAATTGTTTCTCAGCGCACGGGAACCGACCTGCGTAATGAGCTGTTTAAGAAGATTCAAGAACTCTCAAGCGCCGATGTTTCTTTGCTTGGAACAGACACTCTGGTAACAAGGCTCATCAATGACGTTAACCAGGTACAGGTTACGGTTGCTTTGGGTATTCGTCAGCTCGTTAGATGGCCTATTCTTGCAGCAGGATCCATCATTGCAACACTTATGCTTGACGCTCGACTTGGCATGGTCTTTCTACTGTCAACAGTACTGGTAGCAGCTATTTTCTTCTTTGTAGCACGTAAATCTACCATGCTTTTTTCTGAGCTGCAGAAACGCTTAGATACCGTTTCTTTATATATGCGACAAATGCTTTCTGGCATTCGTGTAATCAGAGCATTTAGGCATGAGGCAGAGGAGAAAACGCAGTTCTCTGAGGCGGTTTTAGCTCAGACAGAAACAGCAACTGATGCTGCAAATTATTCAGCGCTACTGAACCCAGCAACGTTCCTTGTTATGTATCTGGGAATTGCTGTTACGCTCTGGCTTGCAGCTCCACAGATTACTGCTGGAACTCTTTCTCAAGGTACTGTGGTGGCACTTGTTAGTTATATGACTAGTGCGCTTTTGGCAATTGGATACGTTGCTAACCTGGTTATTATCATCACGCGTGGTGTGGCATCTGCTAATCGTATTATGGAAGTACTCAACACCAAGCCAACGCTTACCGATGAGGGAAACACATACATCAACCTTACTGAATCTGATTTTACTGACGTTGCAGTGGCGTTCAAGGATGCCTCGCTTGTCTACGATGGTGGAGGAGAGCCTGCACTTTCTGGCATCAATCTCTCGCTACAGGCTGGCCAGACGCTGGGAATCATCGGCGGCACTGGCTCTGGCAAGTCTAGCTTTGCCTCACTTATTCCTCGCCTTTTTGATACAGATAGTGGTTCTGTAAGTGTTTTTAATCACGATGTTAAAACTTACACGTTTGAGCAGTTGCGCGCTCTTATTGGCTATGTTCCTCAGCACACCTCACTGGTCAGTGGCACCATTCGCTCCAATCTTTACTGGAAGAATCCAAACGCCACCGATGAGGAACTTTGGAAAGCTCTTGAAGTTGCTCAAGCGGCAGACTTTGTTCGCGAGAAACCCGATCAGCTTGACAGTATTGTTGAGCGCGGCGGAAAGAACTTCTCAGGCGGCCAACGTCAGAGGCTGACTATTGCTCGTGCGCTGGTAGGAAGTCCACGTATTGTTATCTTGGACGATGCTGCCTCTGCTCTTGATTTTGCTACGGATGCACATCTTCGCATGGCACTCCGCAAACTGAGCGCCACTACAACCAGCATTATTATTTCGCAGCGTGTAGCAGCGGTAATGCACGCAGATAAGATTCTTGTTCTTGATCATGGCAAACAAGTGGGACTGGGAACACACAAAGAACTTCTCGCCACGTGTCCGCTGTATAAAGAGATTTGCCTTTCACAGCTTCGTCCTGAGGAGGTGGAGTAATGGCTGATATGTACTCTGGCGGAAGCACCTCCGCTATTGCATCAAGCGCACCTGAGCGCGGCAAGGGCGCCTCAGCAGATTCTATTTCTATGTCTGCAGCTGAAGTTACACGCCGACTAGCTTCATGGGTTTCTCCACACGGGGGATTTCTTGTCTTAGCAGCAGCGTCTTCTATTACAACGGTACTTCTGCAGCTCTGGGTTCCCATCATTGTAGGTAGCGCTATTGACCAGCTTATTAAACTAGTGCAAGGAGGGGAAGCGGCTCTACTGCCAATCCTTACACAGCTTTCACTAGTAGTTTTGCTTGCTAGCGCAACGCAGTGGCTAGCTTCTTGGTCAACAAATAAGCTGACCTATCTGGTCACACGAGACCTAAGAGATGCTTCTCACGCCAAGGTTGCAAACTTACCACTCTCATACATTGACACACATTCTCAGGGAGACTTGCTCTCTAGGGTTGTAAACGATGTAGATCAGCTGGGCGATGGCCTCCAGCAGGGCCTGACACAGTTCCTTACGGGCGTTGTGACCATTATTGGAACCTTATGCTTCATGTTCTATATGTCAGTTCCTATGGGCCTTGTAGTTGCCCTGGCTACTCCACTCTCAATTCTTGCAGCAGCTGTGGTAACCAAGTACGCCAGTTCGTCCTTTGGCAAGCAACAGGCCTATCAGGGTCAGCTTGGCGGATACGCAGAAGAGATGGTCTCTAATCAGGAGCTTATTACTGCTTTTTCCCACAAGGATGCCATTATTGAGCAGTTTGAAGCTATTAACCAGAAACTCCGTGTAGTAGGAGAGCGTGCTCAGTTTGCGTCATCTCTTTCTAATCCTTCTACACGCTTGGTAAACAACTTCATATATGCACTGGTAGCCGCCCTTGGTTGCATTTGCGTACTGACGGGTGTTCCTTCTGTACTTACCATCGGTCAGGTCCAAAGTTTCCTCTCGTACGCCAATCAGTACATGAAGCCTTTTAATGCTATTTCTGCTGTTGTTACACAGGTTCAAACAGCCTACGCTAGTGCTCGCCGAGTATTTGACCTGCTTGACGCTAAAGAAATCAAGCCTGATCCTGCCGATGCTGAAACTATCCAAGACCCTAAGGGTTCCATTGAGTTTGATGATGTTGCATTCTCCTACGATGCTCAGCATCCATTGCTCCACCACATTTCATTTAAGGCAGAGCCTGGTCAGAAGATTGCTCTTGTTGGTCCTACCGGTTGCGGTAAGACTACCCTTATTAACCTGCTTCTTAGGTTCTATAGCATTGATTCTGGTGCAATTTATGTAGACGGCTATAACACACAAAAGCTCACTCGCGCATCGCTGAGAAAACAGTTTGGTATGGTATTGCAGGACACATGGCTCTTTAAAGGAACCGTTAAAGAGAACATCCGTTATGCAAAGCCTGATGCCACAGACGAAGAGATTATTGCCGCAGCTCAAAAGGCTCAGGCTCACGAGTTTATCCAGCAACTTCCACAAGGTTATGACACCATGGTGGGAGAGTCTGGTGGATCTTTATCTCAGGGTCAGCAGCAACTTCTCTGCATTGCTCGTGTCATGCTTGCAAATCCACCTATTCTGCTTCTGGATGAGGCAACATCAAGCATTGATACACGAACAGAGCAGCTGGTACAGAAGGCGTTTGATACCATCATGAACGGCAGAACTTCCCTGGTTGTTGCACACAGGCTTTCTACCATTCAGGGTGCAGACTGTATTCTTGTTCTCAAGGACGGCTCAATTTTTGAACGCGGCACCCACGATGAGCTCATAGCCAAAGGTGGCTTCTACGCCAAGCTGTACGAGAGTCAGTTTGAGGGTACAGACGCATAACTATCCACTCATAAACCCTTAAAATTATTCGTTATGCCACTTTTATACATTTTCTATTCATTTTTCTCTAAGTTGTCGTGCGATTTATTAGAATGGATTTTTTAAAAGAGCCAGCACCTTGAATGGGCTGGCTCTTTTAATGTCCCTGTAATTGACAAACTGGAAGTTATTTTTGCAAGGTGATAAGTCCTGCACAGTCAGACATTTTTTCAAATCGCATTTCTGGAAATTGACCTTTTAGCTCATCCCATACAAAATACATTTCATCACCGTCCCATTCATCTGCCGCAATCCGCATACATTCTTGAAGTAATGACCGAGTTTCAAATGCTATATCTCCGATATATATACATCCTCCCTCGTTCAACAGCTTAAATAATGATGTAATAAAATCTACTTTTTGAAAGTCTGTAAGATGATGGAGAGAATATGTAGCAATGATCGCGTCATACTTTTGTTTCTGTATAGGTTCCACCAAGCCATTGGAAAAATCGCCTTCATACAAACTTGCTTTAGGCATTTTCTCTTTTGCAATTTCAATCATTCTATCTGAAAAATCTTGTCCGTAAATCGTACAGCCGTTTTCATATAATCTTGAAGTCAGTACTGCTGTTCCAAACCCAATATCTAAGACAGTCTTCGCAGATGAACAAATTACACGATTATAGATTACATTAAGAATAGATTTGTAGCCTGCAAAAGGATACGAGCCGTATTTGTCAGACAAACCTACACTCTTATCATAATCATCTGCCCATAAATCAAAACCTTTTTTATCTTGCATATTTCACCTCGATAATTTCTAATTTGTCACTTTGTCTATGCTACAAATTAGATCACACCGATTTTTGAAAAACTACTTCTATATATAAAGAAAAGCCGATATTTCACGGCTTCGAGAAATTCTGGTCGGGTGGACTGGATTTGAACCAGCGACCCCTTGACCCCCAGTCAAGTGCGCTACCAAGCTGCGCCACCACCCGTTTGCTTTTGATACGATAGCATTCCAACATAAAATGAGCAAGCAATTCCCGGTAACCGTGAAGATAGAGTGGGCTAGATATGGATAACTTTTTTCAGCGTGCATTTTCAGTGGTCAAGCAGATTCCCGAGGGCAGAGTCAGTACGTATGGGCAGATAGCTCGAATGATAGGGGAGCCAAGAAAGGCTCGCTATGTAGGATTTGCTATGCACCAGAGTCCGGGAGTTGCTGGTGGCGTGCCATGTCACCGAGTAGTCTTTAAAGACGGCTCGCTAGCTCCTGGCTTTGCTTTTGGTGGACCAGATGCACAGAGAGAGCTTCTTGAGGCAGAAGGTGTGCAGTTTCTAGAAAACGGTAAGGTAGATATGAGGCGCTTCCTCTGGGAAGCATAAAAAATGAAACATTATTTTATGTTGTGAAATATTCTCCCAGCTAGGCTGCGTCGTTTGCTGGGTACAATCGCAGTGAGTTCCTGGTAGTTAGTACGTTCCGTTTAATGGAGGTCAAATGAAGCGTAGCTCTAGGATGAGCAAGTTCTTTACTGCAATTTTTGTACTACTGGTAACGTCAGCCTTGAGTGTGGGCATTTTGTCTGGCTGCTCACAAACAGAAAACAAACAAGACCAGACACAATCCACCACGTCAGAACAAAAAGAAGAGAAGAAAGACGAGAAAAAAGAGGATTCTTCTAGCTCCTCTAGCTCCTCATCAAACAATTCAAACGCAACCGGCTATGGCACCTATCATATTCCTGATGGATTCAGCTTTGATAACAGCCTGTATCCAGATCTGCAAATTACTACGCAGGTTGATAAAGACAGCCTCTGGCCAATCATTATTCGCATTGAGGGTACAGCAGACCAGTTTGATTTGATGAGAAAAGCAACTATCGATGCGGCTCAGAGGGCTCAGGTACTTGAGTCTGCAGAAGAGATTGGCAACACTGTTGACCAGGCCCTCGCACATCCATCCAACTATAACCTGACTGACTGTGCAATTCTTACTTCTGCACCAGAGTCGTACCGTAAGACCTACGTTATTACGTTTACCGTAAAGAGCCACTACGAGGTTAAGAAGTAGTACGAATCGTACTGCTTATTAGCTTTGTTGTAACAAACATTGTTCCCAAATGGCGCTCGCTTGTGCGAGCGCCATTTGGGTTCATCTCATTTATTATTTAAGAGGCATTTGTTCGATTATGTCTAACGATTCCAGTAGACTCCGATTTGTCATCTTCTCGTATCATCATGTGTATCAGCTAAAAAGGGACTACCTACACCAAAGAATTGTTCAAAAAAGGTCTTGAACTTTGTAATTACATCTTGTTTCTTGGTAGCTCTGTTTCCGCCATCAAAGCGAGATATAGGAGGCATTAGATTATCTATATTTGTTCCTGTAGTCTTAAGTTCACCATCACGAAAAGCGCTCTCAATGAACTTTCTTGTTTCAGGTTCTTTCAGTTTTTCATCTTTAATAAGCTGATCAAGCGCTTCTTCTCGTTCTTTTGTAACATAATCTTGCCACTCAGCAATAACATCATAATCATCATTATTATTAATTCTTGAAATAAATGTCTCGATGAGTGCCTTTTTACTGCGCAGTTCAGGACTAGCGTCAACGGCTTTCTTAATGGTTCCAAGCAGTTCCTTGTCTTCACAGTGACTATCGTGATACTTCTTTACAAGCATGAAAATGTAATCAATATCGATTTCAATCTGATTAATAAGCTCAACTTCAAAGACAATATCATCGTTAATAACAGTGCTTTCTCCTCGTTCTCTTCTATTTATCCATTCATCATGAAGATCCTGATATCTACTGAGATAATCTTGTAAATCACGCTCAGAAATCAATTCCAAGCCCATAAATTCATCAAATGACAATAAGATATTGCGCATACGCAGAATTGCGCCAAAGAGTGAAATAAAATCCTTCTGATTTTGCTCACCAAAAATCTGTGGCTCAGTAAGTGGAAACTTAGATGTTAGGTCTTCCATCATATCGATATAGCCGGAATGCATCTTTCCACTAATGTCCTCATAACCATAGTAGTAGTCTTTGAATCCCCTCATTAGAACTATGCCGCCAGCATTCTTATCTCCGAACAGAGAAATCGTTTTTGTAAATTACGGAAGCATACGATATTACCGAAAGTCTTGATAGAGTTAAGGATTCTATTGGTTCTTGAGAAAGCCTGAATCAGTCCGTGCATCTTCAGGTTCTTATCTACCCACAACGTATTCAGCGTAGTGGCATCAAAGCCAGTCAGGAACATATTTACTACAATTAGCAGGTCAAGCTCCTTATTTTTCATACGGAGAGATACGTCCTTGTAGTAGTTTTGGAACTTATCACTATCTGTCGAATAGTTCGTGTGGAACATCTCGTTATAATCGCTAATTGCTGACTCAAGGAAGTCTCTTGAGGACTGGTCGAGCGCAGATGTATCTTCGGAGTTTTCTTCATCAAGGATTCCGCTGGTATATTCATCGTACTCGGCCTCATTTGCCCCATAACTATAAATGGTTGCTATACGAAGCTTCTTAGTAGGGTCAGCTGCCATTTGCCTCTTGAATTCCTGATAGTACAGCTTGGCCATCGGTACAGATGCAACTGCAAAAATGGAGTTAAATCCATTGATACGCTGTTTTTCCTTAATCTCGTCAACAGCGCCATTCTTGCCAGAAGCAACCTCTGAGATATTCTTTAGGGTGTTATAGATATAAGTCTTATCCCTACGGTAGGTCTTCTTATCGAAATTATTAAGGATATATTCGGTTACAAGCTTAATACGCTCTGGAGCCATCATTGCCTTTTCACGAGCGATATCCCAGACTTGTTCATCATCGATGTCTTCACCCATGTCCATAGTCTTGATGTAATCAACTCTGAACGGAAGAACGTTCTTGTCATTAATAGCATCAACAATGGTATATGTGTGAAGTTGATCACCAAAAGTCTGCTCTGTTGTAAAGAACTGAGGCTTACGAACGCTTCCGGCGTTGGCAGGGAAAATAGGTGTGCCTGTAAATCCAAACAGATGATATTTTTTAAAGCTCTTTACAATAGCTGTATGCATATCGCCAAACTGACTTCTGTGACATTCATCAAAGATAATAACCACATGTTTGTTGTAGACTTCATGCTCCTTATTCTTCTTGATGAAGGTAGCAAGTTTCTGGATAGTTGTAATGATGATATGGGCATTGCTATCCTCTAACTGCTTTTTGAGAATAGCAGTAGAAGTATTGCTGTTAGCAGCTCCCTTTTCAAAACGGTCATATTCCTTCATCGTCTGGTAGTCAAGATCCTTTCGGTCTACAACAAATAAAACCTTATCGATGAAAGGGAGTAATGACGCCTGTCTTGCTGTCTTAAAGGAAGTCAGAGTTTTACCGGAACCTGTGGTATGCCAGATGTATCCGCCACCAGCAATATCACCATACTTTTTATAGTTATTTGCAATTTCAATACGGTTCAAAATACGTTCAGTAGCAGTAATCTGATACGGGCGCATAACCATAAGCATATTCTCGGATGTGAAAATGCAGTACTTGGTCAGTATATTGAGAATTGTATGCTTTGCAAAAAATGTCCTTGTAAAGTCAATCAGATCAGGTATAACACGGTTATTCGCATCCGCCCAGAAAGAAGTAAACTCGAAGCTGTTACTTGTCTTACCTTTCTTGGTATTCGCAGTTGCATTTACATCCTTAATGGCATTGGAACGCGTGCTGTTAGAATAGTACTTGGTTTCTGTACCGTTTGAAATTACGAAAATCTGAACGTAATCAAATAAGCCACAGCCTGCCCAGAAGGAATCACGCAGATATCTGTTTATCTGATTAAACGCCTCACGGATAGCAACACCCCTGCGTTTTAGTTCCACATGCACTAGTGGGAGACCATTTACAAGGATAGTAACATCGTAACGATTGTCATGCTTTGCTCCATCAGCAGTACCTATAACGTACTGATTGATTACTTGCAAGAAGTTCTTGTGAATATTTTTCTTATCGATTAGGGTAATATTCTTAGAACTTCCGTCATCGCGTATTAAAACCTGGATATTGTCTTCCTGAATCTTACGAGTCTTTTCAACAATCTCTTCATTTTGATTAGCAATAGAATCTTTGAAAAATCTTTCCCATTCAGCCTCAGAGAATTGATAGTTATTAAGCTTTTCAAGCTGAGTACGCAGGTTAGTAATCAAATCCTTTTCGCGATGAATTGTAAGGTATTCATAACCTTGTTCAGTGAGCATAGTAATGAATTCTTTTTCTAAAGCTGCTTCAGACTGATATCCTGTGGAGCGTGTTTTTATCGGCTCATATTCTGTAACAACCGTATTCTCTGTTGTCTGTGCGACGATATTAAAATATGACATCAGCGTTCACCTGTTTCTTACAGTTCTTTAAACGAAAGCAGTTTGTCTCTGTAATATTCGTATTGCTTCTGACGTGCTTCAATTTCAGCAGGAAGGCCTGAAGAAATATCATCTACTAATATTTCAAAATGCTCCAATATATCTACAATTTTCTTTTGTTTTTTTAACGATGGTAGAGGAATTGTAATTCCTTGTATTAGAGATGAATTTAAATCACCTCGTGTTCCTTGTTTCCTAGCCAATAATTCTTCATACTGGTTACATACACAGAAAAATATATATTTATATAGTGCCTTGGTTTCATCAATTTCTAAATTCAAGCAATGTTGATTTGTTGTTGCCTTAATTTTATTGATTGCACACCTACCAGCAGTGGCTCCTGAAATTGCAACAATTACACAATTCTTGGGAATCCATTTTGCAGAGGTTTTATTTACTGCTTCTTCCGTAATATACGAATTAACTTCTGTAATTTCATTAAATCGCACATCCTGCGTACGAATCCATGGAATAGAACCATTTGTATAATAATCCGCAACTCCTTTTTTAGGAGTTCCGCCAGAACTACTTTTCTTTACAACGCTTTTCAATTCAACCATCTCAGCATCGTCATTTTTGAAAAGAAGAATATTTCTATAATACTCATATTGTTTCTTACGAGCTGTAAGCTCCGCTGTAAGCTCCGCTGTAAGCTCCGTGAAATTGTCCAGAATACGGACAATTTCACTCTGCACCTCAAGAGGTGGCACAGGGATTTCAAAGTCCTCTGTAACTTTGAGTGAAATCTGCGGCAGGGAACCCATTCCAGACGCAGCTTCTCTAAACTTGCTCATGTTGTTCTTCAACACATAATAAAGAAATTTGACCGCAATTTTGTTTTTGTGCGTATATGCCCACATCTAATTTTTGA
>USKU01000034.1 GCA_900555335.1 uncultured Atopobium sp.
AGCTATTTGCCGGTTTTTCTCATCATGTCTGAGTAAATTTACTCAGACATGATGCGGCTTTCAGGCTCAAAATTTAGGGCCACGTAGTCTATCTTTCACGCGCCTGATTTCATAAAAGATTCTGTAAATTTTGCCTAAAAAGGTAAAAGAAACTGTGGATTTGCCTGATTTTGTCAAAGAATCTGTATTCAAAATACAGATTCTTTGCACTTTTTAGGCGCGCATGCTGTTATGGTGCGCCTGGCGAGAAACCCCGTGCACTCCCCGCCGGCGCTTCGCGCGCTTAACCTGCAAGTTTGCCCGCACACGACGCTGTTACCACACAAAAAAACCGGTGCCCACCTGCGTGAACACCGGTTTAACCTGCATGTTATGTGGAGCTCCCAGCTTGCACGCTCTCACCTGCATGTTATGTGGAGCTCGGATCTGCACGCCCTGCACCCGCGCGCTGCGGCCACTACCTGCACTTACGCGAAACGCTCGACGCCGTCCTTGGAGACGCGTGCAAAGAACAGCGGCTCTAGCTCAGGAGCGCTCTCGCCAAAGACCAGAGCCTCACGGAAGATGCGCTCGCCCTCGTCAAGACGGCTTTCGTCGCCGGTCAGAAGCGTTGCAATTACATCACCCTTCTCGACATAATCGCCTGTCTTGCGCTCAAGGATAATGCCAGCTGCTGGATCAATTGGATCACCCTTCTTCTCGCGACCGGCGCCCAGAGCAACGGAGGAAATACCCACCAGCTCAGCGTTCATGGAAGTAATATATCCGCTGGTCTCGGCCACAATATCGCGGCGGAATGGCGCAGTCTCAAACTTGGTGGTGTCAAAGATGACCTCGTCGGTGCCACCCTGAGCCTTGACCATCTGTGCCAGCTTAGCCAGGCCTTCGCCGTTTGCAATCTGCTGACGAGCCAGCTTGCGGCAGTCCTCAACACTTCCCTTACCTGCGAGGTTAAGCATGTTTGCAGCAAGCTCAACGCAAACGTCGGTCAAATCTTCAGGACCCTCTCCCTTGAGGGTAGCCACCGCCTCGATGACCTCAAGGGAGTTGCCAACGTTTTTGCCCAGAGGACGATCCATGCCGGTAATCAGGGCAGCAGTAGTGCGGCCAACGTGCTCGCCAATGGAAACCATGGCATCTGCCAGCTCAATTGCGGAGTCGACGTCCTTCATAAAGGCGCCGGAACCGCACTTAACATCCAGCAAAATACAATCGGAGCCGGAAGCAATCTTCTTGCTCATGATACTCGACGCAATCAAAGGTACCGAGTCAACCGTTGCGGTAACGTCGCGAAGCGCGTAGAGCTTTTTATCGGCTGGAACAAGATTGCCCGTCTGACCTGCAACAGCAACGCCAATCTCGGAGACCTGCTTGAAGAAGTCGGGCTCGGAAATCTCAATAGAAAGCCCTGGGATTGCCTCGAGTTTATCCAGCGTACCACCCGTGTGACCCAATCCGCGACCGCTCATCTTGGCAACCTTCACGCCAAGAGATGCAACAAGCGGGCCAACAACAAGCGTGGTCTTATCGCCAACGCCGCCGGTAGAGTGCTTGTCAACCTTGATACCAGGGATTGCCGAGAGGTCCATCATGTCGCCGGACTCTGCCATTGCCATGGTCAGATGAGCCGTCTCATGCGCGGTCATACCCTTGTAGAAAATAGCCATCGCAAGAGCAGAAGCCTGATAATCAGGAATATCCCCAGCTACATAGCCTGAGACAAAGTAATCAATCTCGGCGTCGGTAAGCTCGCCGCCGTCGCGTTTCTTCTCAATTACGTCGTACATGCGCATAGTTGAACCTCTTTCCGTTTTCACTTCGCTACCGGGTGCCCGTTGCCGTCGCGTTCACTGCTATCGCGTTTGTTGCTGTTCGCGGCGCCGCCAGGCGCGTCCGTTGCCGTTCGCGTTAACTCTCTAGTAAAAGAGCCGGTAGCGAGAAACTCTACCGGCTCGCAATTTCATGTAACCTGCCAGGTTATCTGCACCCGAAAGCGCAGGCTGCTTGATGCCGCAGCTTACTGGTTGCCTCCACCGTGCTCGCCGCACCCGCAGCCACAGCTGTGCTCGTGACCGCCCGCGCCGTGCTCGCCCGCGGCGCCCTTCACGGCGTCGTCGCACGATGCACCGGCAGGGCTAGACTCGCCCAGATCCTCGGGACCAAATCCCATAGGCAAGATGTCCTGGAGCAGATACTCGCGAGGAGCTGCGTCTGCCTTGCCCAACACAATACGAAACGTTGCAGGATCGCACCACTCGCGAATAACCTGCCTGCATACACCACAAGGAGTGCACCAAGCTGTTGGGGCTTCTCCCTCAGGACCGCCAACAACCGCAATGGCCACAAAATCCCTGCGACCCTCAAACACCGCACGGAAAAACGCCGTACGCTCCGCGCAGTTGGAAGGCGTATACGCAGCGTTTTCTAGGTTGGCACCGCCGTACACCGTGCCGTCGGAGCACAAAAGCGCAGCTCCAACAGCATAGTGAGAGTACGGTACATAGGCGTGGTTGCGCGCCTCAATAGCAAGCTGAACAAGCGCCTCGTTAGAAACGTGACAAGAACCCTCTACCTCTGCCATTATGCGCGGCTTCCCTTGATGTATGGCACGCCGTCTGCCTTAGGAGCAACAGACTTACCAACAAAGAGGACCAGCGTAATGATGGTGATGAAGTATGGAAGCATTGCAATAATCTGACTTGGGATTGGAGTTGCGCCACCGCCAAGAAGAATTGCTAGAGCCTGAGTAAAACCAAAGAGCAGGCAAGCTGCGTAGGTGTTCAGAGGCTTCCATTTACCAAAGATAACCGCAGCCAGTGCAATAAAGCCCTGACCAGAAATAGCGGTCTGAGTGAACTGAGAAATAATTGCCAGCGTTACGGAAGCACCGCCAAATCCAGCCAGAACACCAGAAACAATAACGCAGAGGAAGCGAGTCTTACGAACGCTAATGCCCAGTGTCTCGGATGCGTGTGGGTGCTCGCCAACGGAGCGAATACGCAGACCCCACTTGGTGCGGTAAAGCACAAACCAGACGAGAAGAGCGGTCAAAAGTGCAAGGACCACGGTGATGTCTACGTTCAAGCTGGAATAAGGTGTGTCGTTAAAAGCACCCTCACCAAAGAGCTTTGGCAGCTTATTGACTGCTGGAGACATTGCAGCGCCATCAAACAAAAGACGGCAGGCAAACAGTGCAATACCAGGAGCAAGCAAGTTAATAGCAACACCAGAGACGGTCTGGTCAGCGTTAAACGTAATAGATGCCATAGCATGCAGAAGCGCAATAAGGCCGCCTGCAATACCTGCACAAAGGAAGCCAATCCAAGGGTTTCCGGTGAGGTAGCTGCCTGCAACACCTGCAAAAGCGCCAACGCCCATCATGCCCTCAATACCAATGTTGACAACACCGGAGCGCTCGGAGACAACGCCGCCCAGAGCACCAAAAATAAGAGGTGTCGAGTACATGAGGGTAACGGAAACAAGAAGAATCAGGTTAGTGAGCATTGTTTGCCTCCTCCTGAGATGGGTCGGACGCATCACTCACTTGAGCAGCAAGCTTTGCCTCTTCTTCCTTAGCCTTCTGGGCACGCTTGTGATCAAGACGGTCGGCAAGCATTGGAATAACGCCACCAAGAGCCATAAAGAACACGATAGTACCAATGACAATGTTGATAATCTCGGAAGGTGCACCAACCGTCTGCTGAACAGTCTGGCCACCATAAAGAAGACCAGCAAACAGGAAGGATGCAGGAATACATGCGACAGGATTGCAGTTGGCGATAAACGCAACGGACAGGCCGTTAAAACCGTTGTTCTCAAAAGCTGCCAGTGTTGCAATGCTGTGAGGGGAAATACCCGTAATGGTCAAAGCGCCAGCAAGTCCGCAGAGCGCGCCAGAAATAGCCATGCAGAGTGTGATGTTTTTCTTAACGTTAATGCCGGTAAACTGTGCAGCGTCACGGTTAAAACCAACAGCACGCATCTCATAACCAACCTTGGTGCGCATAAGCAGCCAGCCAATAAAGATAGCTGCGATAATAGCAACAAAAATACCAATATTTACATCGGTACGCATAATAGCGTCACCAATTACAGGGATATTACGAATTGCCTCAGCGCCGTCCTCAGAATTCTTCATGCCATAGAACAGCGTGGTGTAGCCGGACTCGTTAATGGGGTACGAAGAAGTTGAGTTTGGCTGATGGAACTGTGGAAGAGAAACCACAAAGTTGCAGAGGTAAAGGCTGATCCAGTTAAACATAATGCTGGTAATAACCTCGTTGATGCCAAACTGGGCTTTAAGCCATCCAATAATGGCGCCAATACCTGCTCCGCCTGCAGTGCCTACCAAAACAACTACAGGAATCTGTAGTACAGGAGGAAGGTCCAGGCTATAGCCAACAATAACAGCAAGGATGGTGCCTACAATGTACTGACCCTCAGCGCCAATGTTAAAGAGGCCAACGCGGAATGCAAAAGCAACAGCAATACCCGTAAAGAGCAAAGGTGTTGCCTTAATAATGACGTTAGAAATGTATTTTGGCTTACCTACCATGCCGCCAATAAGAGCCTCAAACGAGCTGATAGGGTCATAACCTGCAACAACCAAAATAATAGAAGCAACCAACAGGCCAACAAAAATAGCAACAATTGCTGACGTAATGGGCTTTCTCATTATCTTTGTAAGCGTACTCACTCGGCGTCACCTCCTGCCATCAGCAGGCCAGCCTGCTCTTCAGTGATAGTACCTTGGTCAAACTCGCCAACATTCTTGCCGGCGTAAATAATTGCCATCTTATCGGCAACGTCCATAATCTCGTCCAGCTCAAAGGAAATCAGCAAAATTGCTGCTCCACGGTCCCTCTCGCGAATAAGCGCTTTGTGAACAAACTCAATAGCGCCAACGTCAAGACCGCGGGTTGGCTGGATGGCAATAAGGACGTCTGGGTTGGAAGAGACCTCACGGGCAATAATAACTTTCTGCTGGTTACCACCAGAAAGTCCCACTGCCTGATGATCTGCGCACTCTGCAGGACGAATATCAAACTCGTCAATCAGCTTCTGAGAGAATTCCTTTATCTTTGCCAGGTCAAGTGCAATGCCTTTACCAAAGGTCTCCTCGTTGTGGCGCTCAAGCACCATGTTCTCGGCAACCGTAAAGGGCAGAACCAGACCCCAACGATGACGGTCTGAAGGAATAGTTGCAACTGCGTGGTCAATAACCGTCTTAGGGGTTGTGCCCTGAATCTCTTCACCCTTGACAGCAATGGTGCCCGACTCAGGTTTGACCAGTGCGTTTATGGCATCGGCAAGTTCTTTCTGGCCGTTGCCGTCAATGCCTGCAAGACCAACAATCTCGCCGGCACGAATATCCAAATTAAAGCCGTTTACCTGCTCAATTCCGCGCTCGTCCTTGACGTGGAGGTCTTTGATTGAAAGAACAACCTCACCAGGAGTTGCTGGCTTCTTTTCTACATGCAGGTTAACGTTTCTACCCACCATAAGTGTTGCAAGCTCAGTCTCGGATGTCTTGGAGACATCAACGGTGCTCATGTACTTACCGCGACGAATAATGGTGCACTCATCAGCGGAAGACATAATCTCTTTAAGCTTGTGGGTAATAACAATGATGGTTTTACCTTTGCTTACCAGGTCATGCATGATCTGAATAAGCTTCTCAATCTCCTGCGGCGTAAGAACAGCCGTAGGCTCATCAAGAATCAGCGTATCAGCACCGCGATACAGAGCCTTCAAAATCTCAACACGCTGCTGCATACCAACAGAAATGTCTTCAATCTTGGCGTCAGGGTCTACGTCAAAGCCGTATTCCTCAACAATCTCCAGGACCTTCTCGCGAGCTCGCTTTGGATCAAGGACGCCACCAGCCTTGGTGACCTCGTTGCCCAAAACAATATTTTCTGTAACAGTAAAGTTCTCGACCAGCATAAAGTGCTGGTGAACCATACCAATACCGTGAGCGATAGCATCGGTTGGGCCAGAAATGGATACACGCTCTCCGTTGAGGTAAACCTCGCCCTCATCAGCAGAATACAGGCCGTACAGTACGTTCATAAGCGTACTTTTACCTGCGCCGTTCTCTCCTAAAATGGCGTGGACAGTTTGCTTGCGCACGTTAAGGTCTACGGCGTCAAGAGCTTTAAACGATCCAAAAACTTTGGTAATGCCATGCATCTGAACAGCGTAATCCGAACTGACTTCCACGAGCCACCTCCTTTACACACTTGCTAGAGGTGAGGAGTGCCAAAGAGCACCCCTCACCAGCAAATCCAAACTCATCAACCTTTTGGGCCTGTCAGACGGCAAAACCATCTGGCGAGAAACCCTAAGGCTTAGATACTAAGCCAGAACTTAGCTCAAAGACTTGACGTATTTGTCCAACTCATCCTTGTTTGTAGGAGGAACAACGGAACCAGCCTTGATCTTGTCGAGAAGGTCAGTAGCTGCCTTGTAGGTGTCCTCACCCATGAGGTGGTGATCCTCAGCAATTCCGACAGCATCCTCGGAAGCGCCCAGAGAAATGGTGGTGCCACCCTTCTGGCCGTCCTTCAGGATCTTCTCGGAAATCTCAACGATAGCAACGTTGACGCGCTTAAGAGCGGAGGTCAGAACGTTCTCTGGAGCAAGATATGCCTGGTCACGGTCAACGCCGATAGCAAGCTTGTTTGCGTCCTTAGCTGCCTCAATAACGCCGGTTCCTACGCCGCCTGCAGCGTGGAAGACAATGTCGCAACCATCGGAGTACATGGAGTTAGCAATAGCCTTGCCCTTTGCAGCATCGGAGAAGGACTCTGCGTACTGTGCAGAAACCTCAACGTTGGTGCCCTTTTCCTTGTTTGCATAAGCAACGCCGCCGCGGTAACCATACTCAAACTGGTCGATAAGTGCGGAAGAAATGCCGCCAACAAAGCCAACCTTGCCAGTCTTTGTGGTGCGAGCAGCAATGTAGCCAACAACAAAGGAAGGCTCCTGAGCGCGGAACATAACGCCAGTGAAGTTAGAAACCTGAGAATCATTGCCGTTATCGATGATGGCAAACTGGGTGTTTGGATTGTCCTTAGCAGCCTTAAGAGTTGCGTCTGCCATAGCAAAGCCAACGCCCCAAACAAGGTCGGACTCAGCGTCAACAGCCTTATCAAGGTTGGTTGCGTAATCGGAATCCTGCTTGGACTCAAGGTAGCTGACATCCCAGCCGTTCTTGTCCTTGAGCTCGGTCATGCCCTCCCAAGCGGACTGGTTAAAGGACTGGTCGTTAACACCACCAGTATCGGTAACCATGGTGAGCTTCTTTTTCTTCTCACCTGATGCCTTCTGGCCACCATCGTCCTTCTTCTGGTTGCAGCCTGCAAGACCTGCAAGTGCTGCAAGTGCGCCAGCGCCGGTTGCGCCGGTCACAAAACTACGACGAGAAACGTTCTTGTTCATTCCGTGCTCTCCTTACCTCATGTGGCGGGAACGTCCAGCTTTAGCGCTGGATCTTTATGAGAAGTTGACCAAACTCCCCTAACTTAAGCGGAAAATCCGCATGGTTCCAAAAGAAACAGCAATGGCAA
Source organism: uncultured Atopobium sp. (assembly GCA_900555335.1). GTDB lineage: Bacteria > Actinomycetota > Coriobacteriia > Coriobacteriales > Atopobiaceae > Lancefieldella. The sequence continues at coordinate 7,572 of USKU01000034.1, forward strand.
GCTGCTGATCTGCAATGCTTTATGCAACAAGTGCCTTAAGCAACAACAGAAAGAGCAACCTCCATCATCTGTGTGAAACTAGTCTGACGTTCCTCAGCGGAAAGGGCTTCTCCGGTAAGCGGAAGGTCAGAGATAGTTAGCAGCGTAAGCGCATGCTTATGAGCGTGCATGGCGTTGAGATACAGGGCTGCCGACTCCATCTCAACGGCAAGAACATCCATGCTTGCCCATTTTGTAAGCGAGTTGTCTACGGTATAGAACACGTCGCTTGCCAGGATATTACCAACGCGAACGGGATAACCCAGCTTCTCTGCACCAGCAACAGCCTTGCTCAACAGGCCAAAGTCTGCAGTAGGTGCAATGGTTCCAGGCATTCCGTACTGTGATGGATAATTAGAATCAGTGCTGGAAGACATGCCAATAACAATGTCTCTAAGCTTTACCTCAGGAGCAAGGCCGCCAGCGCTACCAATGCGGAGAATATTGTCAACTCCGTAGAAATTAAAGAGCTCGTAAGAATAAATACCAATGGAAGGCATACCCATACCAGAACCCATAACGGAGACAGGCTGTCCCTTGTAGGTGCCGGTGTAGCCAAACATGTTGCGAACGGTGTTGAACTGCTCAACGTTCTCCAGGTAGGTATCTGCAAGAAGCTTTGCGCGCAGAGGGTCTCCTGGCATGAGGACAGTCTTAGCAATCTGGCCCTCAACAGCAGCGTTATGAGGAGTTGGGGTAGTAGCCATTAGTTCTCCTTAAGAATCTCTGACAGGTGAGAAGTTCCAACACCAAGTTGCTCAACGCCAAAATAATCAAGGATTGTCTCGGCCATATCGGCAAATGTGGCGGTTGTACCAAGGTTGGTGTTTGGCTTGACCTTTGGACCCGCGATAAGCAGTGGCACGTACTCACGAGAGTGATCAGTAGATGGTGTTACTGGGTCACAGCCATGATCTGCGGTAATAATAAACAGGTCATCCTCACGAAGACCCTCAATAATCTGAGGAATGCGCTCGTCAAAGTAAGAAAGAGCGTTGGAGTATCCCACAGGATCATTGCGGTGACCGTAAATCATGTCGGTATCAACAAGGTTGGTGAAGCACAGTCCGTTGAAATCTTTGCTGGTAGCCTCAATAGTCTTCTGAATTCCGTCTGCGTTGCAGGTAGTGAACTCAAACTCAGTCATGCCACGGTGAGCAAAGATGTCATAAATCTTGCCAATAGAAAGAACGTCAAAGCCGTTCTCTTTAAGGCGATCAAGCATAGTTGGACCTGTTGGCTCAAGCGAGAAGTCATGACGGCGAGAAGTGCGCTGGTAGGGCCACTCTCCCTCAAAAGGACGAGCAATAACGCGAGCAACACCGTGCTCACCCTGAAGAATCTCGCGCGCAATGCGGCAATACTCATAGAGTTTCTCGGGACTTACCACGTCCTCATGAGCAGCAATCTGGAAAACAGAATCTGCTGAGGTATAGACAATCAGAGCGCCAGTCTCTACGTGCTCTTTACCAAAGTCTCTAATAACATCGGTTCCGGAGTAAGGCTTGTTGCACAAAACCTTGCGGCCCGTCTTCTGCTCAAACTCCTCAATGACCTCCTGTGGAAAACCATCAGGATAGGTTGGGAACTTCTTTGGAGAAATGACGCCTGCCATCTCCCAGTGACCAACCGTAGTATCTTTACCAGCGGATTTCTCCTGCATGCGAGCGTATGCGCCCTCAGGAGACTCAATTGGCTTCAGATCAACGTCGTACACAGTATCAAGCGCGCCATCAATATTAAGAAGGCCCAGCTTTGTCATATTTGGGATATTAAGAACGCCACTTGTTGCGCATGCACAAAGGGTATTACTACCCTCATCTCCGTATGCCGCTGCATCAGGCTCTTCGCCGATGCCAAAACTATCAAGAACAACTACAAAAACACGTTTAGGCATACTACCTCCTAAAACGCCCGAAACAAGCATTTGCGCACGATACATACGCATACTAACTTATGTGGACGAGTCATTACTATTCATTAAATATATTATTACAGTTGCATAACGCCGACGCCCAATTTAGAGAGATTTTCACGATACAACCGTTTGCAGATACTAAAATTCTGTAAACGGTACGCAGCAAATGCTTAGAAAAATCAAGCAGGTAAAACCAATGTCGCGAGAAAATCCTTGTGCTCACCTAGGAAAAATTTAATGAATTCATTCTTTACAGACTCTAGCTGCTGTCTTATCGTTGTCCAAAGCAAGATTTAAGCACTAGCTTAAATAAGATAAGCACCTGTTTAGAAGTTTTATATAAGCACCTGTTTAGTCGGATTCTATTTTTGCTGCTAGGAGGTCTGATGCTCACCAATCGAGAACAGATGATTTTCAACTGGATTAAAGAGCAGCCTTCCATTACTCAGAAGGAAATTGCAGAGCGTGCAGGTATCTCACGTTCTTCTGTTTCGGTTCACATCTCCAACCTTACCGCAAAGGGCGCAATTTTGGGCCGCCGCTACATTTTGAGCGAGCGTCCCTACTTTATTGTGATTGGCGCTGCCAACATGGATATTGCTGGCCGCCCAGACACTTCCCTTGTGGCAGGAGATTCAAACCCTGGCAAGGTCACCATGTCCTTTGGTGGCGTTGGCAGAAATGTTGCCCACAACCTGGCCCTTCTCGAGAGTGACGTTCGTCTGCTCACCGCTTTTGGCGAGGACTATCGTGCTCGCGAGCTCAAAGAGGGCTGCCTGGACTGCGGCATTGACATCGATGCTTCTATTACCGTGCCGGGCGCTTCCACTTCCACCTACCTCTTCATCATGGACGAGTATGGTGAGATGCAGGAAGCCATCAATGACATGCAGATTTACGAGTATGTCACCCCTGAGCGCATCGAGGAGCGCCTGGATGTTATCCAGCACGCCGCAGCTTGCGTAATTGATACCAACCTGCCTCAGCAGACCATCGAGTTCATTGCCAAGAACGTGACCTGCCCAATCTTCTGCGATCCCGTTTCTTCCATCAAGGCACAGAAACTCAAGAAGGTTCTGAGCAAGATTCACACACTCAAGCCAAATCGCCTTGAAGCCGAGATGCTCTCGGGCATCAAGATCACCGACGATACCTCCCTTGAAGCCGCAGCTCACGAGCTGCTTGCAACAGGCCTCAAGCGCGTGTTTATCTCCCTTGGCGAGAAAGGCCTTCTTTGTGCTGATCACGAGAAGACCGTTCGCTTGCCACTGCTTCCCGCAAAGCTTGTCAACATGACCGGTGCGGGCGATGCCATGATGGCAGGAATTACCTGGGCGTATACTCAGGGCATGACGCTTGAGCAGACCGGCCTGATAGGCATGGCTGCTTCCAGCATGGCCATTGAGGGTGAGAATACTATCAACGAACAACTCAACGTTGAAGAGGTTATCAAGCGCGCAGGTATTTAGCGCATCCACACGGCACAGCACGTCTGCACAGCGCGTCTGCACGGCACAGTACGTCTGCACGGCACTACTTTCGGTTCCATTAGTCGTTTACGATTGGAGTATATATGTCTAACCTGAAGGATTTTCTCGTTGTATCTGACGAGGTCAAAGAGGCTCTTGAGCAGAATAAGCCTGTTGTAGCTCTGGAGTCCACCATCATTTCTCACGGTATGCCTTACCCACAGAACGTCGAGACCGCTCTGAAGGTTGAGCAGATTATCCGCGACAACGGTGCAATTCCTGCAACTATCGCAATTATTAACGGTCAGATGCGTGCTGGTCTTTCCGCTGACGAGATTGACTACCTGGGCAAGAAGGGCCGCGAGGTTGCTAAGGTAAGCCGCCGTGACCTCCCCGTTATCATCGCTGAGAAGAAGGACGGCGCAACTACCGTCACTACTACCATGATGATTGCTCACATGGCAGGCATCGACGTCTTTGCAACCGGTGGCATTGGTGGCGTTCACCGTGGCGCTGAGACCACCATGGACATCTCCGCTGACCTCGAGGAGCTTGCACAGACTCCTGTTATGGTCATTTGCGCTGGCGCAAAGTCCATTCTTGACCTTGGCCTTACCCTTGAGTACCTGGAGACCAAGGGTGTTCCAGTACTTGGTTACCAGACCGAGGAGCTCCCTGCGTTCTACACCCGCAAGAGCGGCTTTAGCGTTGACTACCGCGTTGACTCCCCTGCTGAGCTGGCAGAGATCTTTACTACCCAGCAGCAGATTGGCATGAACAGCGGCCTTCTGGTCACCAACCCAATTCCTGAGCAGTATGCAATGGATAAGGACACTATTGACACAGCTATCGAGAAGGCCCTTGCAGAGGCAGAGGCAAACGGTATCCACGGCAAGGAGTCCACACCATTCTTGCTGGCAAAGGTTGCTGAGATCACTGGTAACAACTCCCTTGAGTCAAACATTCAGCTGGTCTTCAACAACGTTGCTCTTGGCGCAAAGGTCGCTGCAGAGGTTTGCAACCGCAAGTAAGTGCTCGCACGCGTCGCGTAAGCATCGCATTTCTTTTGGCCCCTACGTCGTTTTGAGCTGCCTCCCATTTCTTATGTCCAAGAAATGGGAGGCTGTTCACATGCGGGTGATTATGATTCTGCAGCGTGTTAGCGCAGGCTTTTAGGCCTG
>USKU01000035.1 GCA_900555335.1 uncultured Atopobium sp.
CGACGAAAAAACCTTGCGCAAAGAATCCGCGCTCATAGTATTTCCCCTGACAGAAATAAAGAGAGCTGAGTGTGCGCGACCTGTTTTGTCTTTTAACAAGAGCGTAGGACGAGAAGACCTAAGGTACTTCTTAAGCCGCTCAATTGCAGACTCGTAGAGAGGAACAATTCTCTCTTTAGAGCCCTTACCAAAGAGACGTACTGTTCCATTTTGCAAATCTATCTGCTCAAGCTTGAGCGTTGCTACCTCAGAAATACGAGCACCTGTTGCATACAAGAACTCGAGAAATGCTCTATCTCTCAGACCTACCGCTGTTGAGGTATCACATGATTCCAGAAGCCTGTTTACATCGGAATCAGTCATGGTATGTGGAAGATTGCGTGGCGCTCGAGGATTACTAAGTGCAAGAGCAGGATCAGTAGCAATCAGTTTTTCTCGCTGCATCCACTTATAAAAACCACGCAATGCAGATAAGTGCCTATTAAGCGTTTTAGCTGAATATTGAGCTTGTTTGAGGTAAGCCAAATACAAGCGAAGGTTTCTGTGATCAACCTTAGTTACCTCAACGCCTTCCCTACTACACCACTGCTCAAATGCCAAAAGATCAGTCTGATATGACCTTAGGGTATTCTCGGAGAGATTCCTGACCTTACTGAGATACTCAATAAATTGTTCAACGTGACTACCCTGCTCTTTTGAAATAGCCACGTTAATCACTCTTCATGCAATCAAAAAGTTCCTGACGAGAAGAGATGTAGTCATCAAAGTCTTTATGAGCGCGCTCTGCCATCTTTTGACGGCGCTCGTCTTTTCTTTTTACATGCTCATCCAGTGGCTCAAAAATTCCAAAGTTAACATGCATGGGCTGATAATCTTTGGTGTTTTGGTTTGTTGCATAACCCACAAGAGAGCCAAACGAAGTGGTCAAAGGAAGCCTGACTTCCTCTTTGCCAAACAGGCGAGCATACATGTTTAGTGCAGCAAGCAATCCAGATGCTATAGCCTCAACATAGCCTTCTGTACCCGTAATTTGACCTGCAAGAATAGTAGAAGTTCCCGGAATTCCAAACGAACCATCAAGCGCATGAGGAGAGTCAACAAAAGAGTTTCTGTGCATGACGCCGTAGCGAACAAACTCAGCGTTTTCCAACCCTGGGATGAGGGTAAATACGCGTTTTTGCTCTCCCCAAGTAAGATTTGTCTGAAAACCAACCAGATTAAATGCAGTCTTAGCTGCATTTTCTGCACGAAGCTGAACTGCTGCCCAGGGGCGTTTACCCGTTCTGGGGTCAATAAGTCCTACTGGCTTTAAAGCGCCAAATCTAATGGAATCATGTCCTGTTCTTGCTACTTCCTCAATAGGCTGACAAGCTTGAAACAAATCAGACTGCTCAAAATCGTGACCAATAACACGCTTAGCTGCAAGTAACTCATCAACAAATGTATCGTATTCCTCTTTATTCATGGGGCAATTGAGGTAATCACCAATTCCCAAGTCCTCATAACGAGATTGAGAAAATGCAATTGAATGGTCAATTGATTCATAAGACACAATAGGCGCTGCTGCGTCAAAAAACGACATTCTGCTAGTTCCAACACGCTTAGAAATTGCTTCGTACAAGCTATTTGAGCACAGTGGTCCTGCAGCAATAACTGTTGGCTCATCAGATAACTCCGTGACCTCTGCATGAGTTACCGAAATGTTTGGATGATTTCTGATCTGCTCAGTAACAGCCTTTGAAAACTCTTCTCTATTGACCGCAAGAGCGCCGCCTGCAGGAACAGAGTTTTCTTCTGCTATACGGAGCAGAAAACTACCCATCTTTTTAAGTTCAGACTTTAAAATTCCAGCTGCAGAATCTTCTTTAGTGGACTTTAGAGAGTTGGAACAGACCAGCTCTGCAAACATATCTGTATGGTGTGCTGGAGAAGAAACAACAGGGCGCTGCTCAATGAGCTCAACAGAAACACCACGTGAAGCAAGCTGTAAAGCACATTCGCTTCCAGCTAAACCAGCGCCAACTACAGTAACTTTTTGTGTCATTGTTCACCTATCACACACTACGAATCCAAATAAAACTCTTTAGAAGGAGTATACCTTCCATCCGGTAATCTTTTTACCATTCCACGAGCTTCATAATCAGTAAGAGAATTTAACACGGTAAGTACGTTTTCTGATAGTCTCCATGCAAGCTCTTCTGGTCTTGAAGGAGAAGCAATAAGTGCAGATAAAAGTGGTGTTAGCTTCTTATCTTGCTTCATTTGTTCCTGAACTAGGCAATCAAAATCTAATGAAATTGCAATGCCCAACGATGTCTCATCAGGAATAATTTGAGCCCCTTCAGAGATGAGTCTATTCGTACCCGCTGAGGCTGGAGAGAAGATAGACCCAGGTATTGCATAAATAGTTTTACCAAGAGAGTTGGCAAACTCAGCAGTGCTCATGGTGCCTGAACAAAGTCCTGCTTCCGTTACCAAAAGTACTTTACCTAATGCTGCAATAACCGCATTTCTTCTAGGAAAGGCATAGCGTCTAGGAGGCGTTCCCCACCTGTCTAAAGAAATAACTGCTCCCCTTCCTTCTCGCGCTGCTTCAAAAAGCTCTGCAGAAGTTGTTGGATATGTCACATCTGCACCACAGCCTGCCACTACAACAGTCTTTCCACCAGCATTAAGAGAAGCCATACCCGCCATATAATCGCAGCCAAGAGCTCCACCAGATACCACCACAATATTGTTATCTGCAGCACATCTACCAGCAATTTCTGCAATTGCCATGCCGTATGGAGTGGCTCTACGAGCCCCAATTACAGACATACAAGGTTGCTGCAAAACGCTTCTATCCCCCATTCCATAGATAATTTCAGGCGGGTGGTTGAGCAGTAGCAATTCTTTTGGATAGTCCTCATCTTCTGATGAAATCTCCCATTTCTCCATTGCTACTCCAAAGAACGAGACCTATAGGCAACCGCCTCAGATACGTCGTCTTTTGTCACCTTTTCATGGTGAGCAATGTCTGCGATAGTCCTTGCAACCCTGCAGGTACGCGTTATTGCTCTACCTCCTAAATGAAGTCCACGAGCAAATCTATGTAGCAGCTGCAATGCCGATTCATCAAAGCTCTCCACGTACTTTTGGCGAGAAGTGCCATCTACTCCACGGGTTTCTCGCCAAGAGGCAAAATCTCTACCAGAGATAACAAGAGAGCGCATGCCTGCTGAAGTAAGTCCTAGCTCTCCTTGAATAACTCGATCAGAAGAAGGACGAGCTACATCACACACAATATCTATTCGATCCATCAAAGGACCTCCAATTTTTGACTGATAGGTAGAAATCTTTCCTGGAGAGCACTTGCAAGTGTGCGTTTTGTCTCCAAAGTAACCACAGGGACAAGGATTGGCTGCAGCAATGAGCTGGAACTGAGAAGGAAACTTATAGATGCCATCCACTCGCGCAAGACGTACATATCCATCTTCGATTGGCTGACGTAAAACCTGCAGCGTATTAGAAGCAAATTCGGGCAGCTCATCTAAAAAGAGCACGCCTTTATGGGCAAGAGAAATTTCGCCTGGGATGACAGGTCTACCACCTCCAATCATGCCTGCTACAGAAGCTGAATGATGAGGAGACCTAAAGGGCCGTACACCCGCTTGAATAGAATCTGTTTCACACCCCGCTACAGAATGTATGAGCAATACCTCATCGCGCTCTTCTTTAGTGAGTTCTGGGAGGATGGTTGGAATTCTTTTAGCAAGCATAGTTTTACCTGCACCTGGTGGGCCAATCATGAGCATCCCCAGATTTCCTGTGGCTGCGATTACGATAGCTCGCTTGACTAATTCCTGGTCAATCACCTCTTCAAAGTCTAAATTCTCGCTGAGCATTGCTGTTTCAACAGAATGCTTACGCTGAACCAATGGCTTACAGAATGATTGATCTCTTAAACTCAAGTTGAGCAATGATTGAATTCCTATGACGTGACTCCAGTCAGAACCAAACAAATTGCAATCTGAAGAGGAGATGAGTTTCATTCCCAGCTTCTTAGCAAGCATTGCATACGCTGCCATACCTCTTACTGAAGAGATTCTGCCGTTTAATGAGAGTTCTCCAACAAACAGCCTGTTATGCACAATCTCTTGAGGAATCTGTCCAGTAACTGCAAGAATAGCAACGGCTATAGGCAAATCAAATCCAGTACCTGTCTTCTTTATATCCGCAGGCGTCAAATTGATTGTTACCAGCAAACGAGGGATGGTAAAACCAGCAGCTTTTAGTGAGCAGCGCACACGAGAACGAGATTCCATAATGGATCCATCGGGCATACCTACGATGGTTATTCCAGGAATGCCGCCAGAAATACCCACTTCTACATCAACAGGTATTGCTTCAATTCCTCTAAGAGTTGCGGTATGAACACAGATGGTTGCTTGATTCATTGCTCGTCCCAGCTAAATGCTCCAATTAAATGCCTGAGACTAGCTGTGCTTGGAGCTACCAAATTAATAGCAACAACATCAAATCTAATAGAGGTAAGTGCTGGATGAAGCGCTGCATACATAAGCGCAAGCGTCCTGTATTTTTCCTGCTTTGCTTTGTTTACCGCAAGCTCAGGCATGATGCTGTCATCTTTGTTCAAGATGCGTCTTGTCTTTACCTCAACAAGCACAACGTTATCGCCATCTTGAGCAACAATATCAACCTCACCAATCTGACACGTCCAGTTAGTTTGGATAATTTTGTATCCTCTTTTGATGAGGTATTTTGCAGCGATCTCTTCGCCTTTCTCGCCAATTTGACGAGAAGACATCTCTTCTAGCGGAATTCTGCTCTCTTGTGCGTTGTCCACTTCAGAAACCTTGTCCTGATCTTTTGGCTCCTCCTGTGGTGAGGGTTTCTCCTCTACCTCATTAGGCAAAGAGCCTGGATACTTGCATGTGTCTTTCTTGCTCATAACTCTCCTTTCATTGTGGGAGAGTTCAGTTTGCAGGAGCACTTTGACACTAACTTGACTGCTGTCTGTCTAAACAGCGTAATGATTCTGACGAAAGTAAAAAATTTGATATTACGGGCTTGCGGCTATAGAAAAAGCCCGTTCAATCCTCTTAGAATGAACGGGTCCCTGTTTGCGTCTGAAAGTTAATCTGATTGCTTAAATTGGATGTATTAAAACAGTCTTTGCGTCTTAACAAAGTTTCCACAAAACGACGCACGATGTATGGGAGAAAGTCCCATCTCACCAATAGCTTCAATGTGTTCAGCAGAGGCATATCCTTTACATTCTGCCAGGTGATAGCCAGGGTACTCCTCGTCATAAGCCACCATAAGAGCATCTCTTGTTACCTTTGCCACAATTGAAGCGGCGGCAATAGAAGCAATGCGTGCATCACCCTTAACAAGAGTCTTCTCTTTAGGATGGATGTGCATAGGATTTCCATCAATCAAGACACAGTCAGGCTCAATACCTGTGTTTTTAACAGCCTGAAGCATGGCGTCTCTTAAACACTGTGCCATGCCAACTTCATCAATTCTTTGAGGAGCAATATGAGCAATGCCAATTGCTGTAGCAACTTCTTGAATTTGTGCCGCTAGAATTTCTCGCTTTGTTGCGGTTAATTTTTTGGAATCGTTTAGTCCATAGATGATAGGATCCTCTGGCAAACAGACCGCGCAAACTGTTAAAGGACCAGCTACGGAACCTCTGCCCACCTCATCAACGCCAACAACAAGTCCGCCCCCAGAAAGCTCCTTCTGAAAGCGATACATTTCTTCTACACGGGTCTTTTCGGCATGTTCTTTTTCAATACGCTTTTTAGCTGATTCCAACGCTTTGATAACTTGTTTACGAGGATCCTCGCTATAACGAGCTATGAGCTCGTATACCTCTGCCTCTGGGGCGTCGCTCAAACGAGCAATTATGTCTTTAGCAGAATCAGCCATGTTTTCTCCAAACCACATGACTATGGTACTAAAAAAGCCGCCCGGAGGCGGCTTTAAAGAGCATATGAAGTTGATTAGCGCTTCTCGCGAAGACGAGCAGCCTTACCAACACGATCGCGCAGGAAGTAGAGCTTAGCGCGGTGAACAACACCGTGGCGAAGAACCTCAAGCTTAGCAATCTTTGGTGAGTGAAGTGGGAAAGTACGCTCAACACCAATGCCGAAGCTGATCTTACGAACGGTAAAAGTCTCACGGGAACCCTCGCCGGAAAGACGAATGATGTCACCCTGGAAGACCTGCTCACGAGTACGGTCACCCTCGACAATGCGATAGTGAACCTTTACGTTGTCACCAACGCGGACCTCAGGAATGTCCTCGCGGATCTGCTGACGCTCAATAGCGCGAATGTAGTCCATTGTTTCCTCATCTCTAGAGGTGCCGACGCCCTTGCGAACGACACATAGTTAACACACAGACGGAAAGTATACGTGAATACTTTCCACTGTACAAGGGTTAGTTTGGATAAAACTTACTTTACATATCTTCTTTTACCCCAGGACCTAGGCAGACGAAGATCTTCAAACACTCTGGTTGCATATCTATCGGTCATACCAGACACGTAATCTGCTACTTGGATTTCTGGATGATCAAAGTCATGACACTTATATTCTGCGGGAACCTCATCTAAATGGTTAACAAAGTAATCAAACAGCTCAATGATGAGGTCATATGCCTTGGGTTCTTCATATTTTGCGTCCCCTGAGGCATACAGATTAGCAAACAGGAATGACCTCATGGTCATCATAGCGCCCCACATGGAGTCGGTCATTTTAATATCGCCTACGCGAGAGCTCTCAGAGACAATATCGTGAACCATGTTTTCAATACGCTCAGGTGAGCTATTTCCAAGAACCTCTCGAGCTTCAGTTGGGAGATACTCCTCCGAAAGAAGTCCTGCTCGTTTTGCGTCATCAATATCGTGCGTTACATACGCAATGCGGTCCGAGATGGCAACAATTCTTCCTTCTGCTGTTTCTGCACGTAGATTGCCTGAGTGACATCTAATACCATCAATAACCTCATGCGAAAGATTAAGACCCTGCCCGTCTTTCTCCAGATACTCAACAATGCGAGCGCTCTGCTGGTTATGAGCAAAAATATACGCATTTTCTGGAGCTTCGGGGTCCATTCCCCTATACAGACTAATAGCGTGAGAAAGTGCCTTCTCGCCAATATGACCAAACGGCGTATGACCTAAATCATGTCCAAGCGCAATTGCCTCAGTAAGGTCTTCATTTAAGCCAAGAGGTCGTGCAATGGAGCGCGCAATCTGCGAAACCTCAAGCGTATGAATGAGACGAGTTCTATAGTGGTCCCCTTCTGGGGCGAGAAAAACTTGGGTCTTGTGAGCAAGTCTTCTAAAACTCTTGCTGTGCAGAATACGATCTCTATCGCACTGATAACAGGTACGGTACTGGTCAGGTTCCTCTGCTACCGCGCGACCTTTACTTTGATCAGAAAAAGCCGCTTCAGGAGATAAGATTTGATGCTCGCGAGCTTCAAGATCTTCTCGTCTAATGGATAACATAGAACCTCCTTGTACCTGCATCTTTACCTCATAATAGCAGGATATTACTATCTAGCAAAAGAGGGCGACCGAAGCCGCCCTCTAGAGTTTGTTGCAGTGTGTCTAGAAGAAAACCTACTTAGTAGCAATCTTCTGTGGACCACCGTTAGCCTGAATCTTAGCCTGTGCTGCAGCAAGACGTGCAATTGGTACACGGTATGGTGAGCAGGAGACATAGTCAAGACCAAGGTTGTAGTACATGTGGATGGACTCTGGATCGCCACCGGTCTCACCGCAGACACCAATGGTGAGGTTAGGATTACCCTTACGGCCACCCTCAACGCCCATACGGACAAGCTCTGCGACACCCTTATCAAGGGTTGCAAATGGGTTGGTCTTAACAATCTTGCGCTCAAGATAGAGAGGCATGAATGCAGACTCAACGTCGTCACGAGAGAAACCAAGGCAAGTCTGGGTGAGGTCGTTAGTACCGAAGGAGAAGAAGTCTGCGTGCTTAGCAATCTCCTCAGACATGATAGCTGCACGTGGGAGCTCAATCATGGTACCAACTGGGATGTTGAGCTCAACACCGTACTCGTCAGCAACCTGTTTAATGGTCTCTTCAACCTCTTCACGGACCTGGATGAGCTCCTCTTCGAAGCCAACCAGAGGAACCATGATCTCTGGGCGAGGGTCAAGACCAACGCGCTTGAGCTCTGCAGCTGCGCTTGCAATAGCGCGAACCTGCATAACGTTGAGCTCTGGGTAGACAAGACCAAGGCGGCAGCCACGAAGGCCGAGCATTGGGTTTGCCTCCTGGAAGGCGTCAAACTTAGCGAGAAGAGCGCGCTTTGCAGCGGCGTCCTTACCCTGCTCCTCATCATGAGCAATCTCAACGTCAAGCTCACGTGGGGAATCAAGGAACTCATGCAGTGGTGGGTCAAGAAGACGGACAACAACGTCTTTGCCGTCCATTACCTTGAACATACCAAGGAAGTCACCCTTCTGAGCACGGCCAAGCTGCTCGATAGCAAGCTGCTTAACGTCCTCAGAGTCTGCAAGGATGAAGTCCTGAATGAGGTGCTTACGCTCACCAAGGAACATGTGCTCAGTACGGTCAAGACCAATTGCTTCAGCACCGTTATCAACGGAAGTCTGAGCATCTGCTGGGTTATCAGCGTTTGCACGTACGCCAATGACGCGACCACGGGACTCGTCAAGGCGAACCTCATCTGCCCATGCAAGGATGGTCTGGAGGTCACCAGAAAGCTCTGGCTGAACAAGCTCAACAGCACCAAGGATGACGTCACCAGTGGTACCGTCGATGGAGATAACATCGCCCTCGTTAACAACAAGGCCGGAATCAGCAACGGTGAAGCGCTTGTTAGCAGCGTCAATGCGAAGTGTATCAACACCGCAGACGCAAGGAGCACCCATACCACGAGCAATAACAGCTGCGTGGCTGGTCTTGCCGCCGTGGGAAGTTAGGATGCCCTCTGCAGCAACCATGCCGTGGAGGTCATCTGGAGTGGTCTCCCAACGGACAAGAATACAAGGCTTGCCTGCCTCTGCAAAAGCCTCAGCGTCTGCAGAAGAGAAGACTGCAGCACCAACAGCTGCACCAGGAGAAGCGTTAAGACCCTTAGCAATGGTCTCATACTCAGCGTTAGGATCAAACTGTGGGTGCAGAAGCTGATCGAGCTGCTCAGGAGCAACACGAGAAACAGCCTGCTCCTTGGTAATACGACCCTCTTCGTACATCTGAATTGCAACCTTAAGTGCAGAGAGAGCAGTACGCTTACCAACACGAGTCTGAAGCATCCAGAGCTTACCATTCTCAATGGTGAACTCGATGTCCATCATGTCTGCGTAGTGATCCTCAAGAATCTCAAAGACGTGGAAGAGCTCCTCGCCTGCCTCCTTGAGTGCAGGAACCTTAACAAGGTCTGCAATAGGCTCAGTGTTACGAATACCAGCAACAACGTCCTCGCCCTGAGCGTTGATCAGGAAGTCGCCGTAGCGCTCGTTAGTACCATCTGCAGGGTTACGAGTAAATGCAACGCCAGTTGCAGAAGTCTCACCCTTGTTACCAAAGACCATGACCTGAACGTTAACTGCAGTACCAAGCTCATCAGGAATCTTGTTCTGCTTGCGGTAAAGGATTGCGCGGTCGTTCATCCAAGAACCAAAGACTGCCTGCTCAGCAAGGCGGAGCTGGAGGTAAGGATCAGATGGGAAGACAGCGTAGCCGTTCTTGGAGACCTCTGGGTGCTCCTTAACGTCAACGTTTGCAGCAAAGATGCCCTTGAACCAAGTTACAAGGTCCCGAAGGTCATTTGCGTCCAGCTCTGTATCAAGCTTAACGCCCTTCTCGGCCTTCTTAGCAGCAATTGCATCCTCAAAGAGCTGTCCAGAGACGCCCATAACAACGCCAGAGAACATCTGAACAAAACGACGGTAAGAGTCCCAAGCAAAGCGCTCATTACCAGTCTGCTTAATGAGGCCCTGAACGGACTCATCGTTAAGACCAAGGTTAAGAACAGTGTCCATCATGCCAGGCATGGAGAATGGTGCACCAGAACGGACGGAGACAAGCAGTGGATCTTCTGCATCGCCGAGCTTCTTGCCCATGCGCTCCTCAAGGGTAGCCATAGCCGCGTCAATCTCATCAGTGACGCCCTCAGGCCAGACGTTGCCGTTGTTGGAATAAGCAACGCAAGTTTGGCAAGTAATTGAGAATCCTGGAGGTACAGGCAGGCCAATCTTAGACATCTCTGCAAGGTTTGCACCCTTGCCACCAACAATCCACTTTGCCTCTTCTACGGATGCGCCAGCGACCTCAGTAACATCGTTACCGGCGTGGTCCTTTCCGAAGCTGTAAACGTGCTTCTCGGACATAACACTCCAAACTCTCAAACTGTCACACGCAAAGCGTGCACCAACACAATTGAACGCAAAGACATCAAACCAAACAAAGTAGGTTCTGTCCTCACATTCATAGTATGTTACCAACCTACGCGATTCATCTGAACAAAATAACGGTGAGCGGTCAATATCGACCGTTTACCGAATGATTTACAAACTTATGGTTGCAAATTGTGAAATTCTCCATAAAGAAAATGAGCACCCAAAGTGGATGCTCATTTAACTTTTTGATATTTTGAGGCGTCAGCACTCTCTTAGCGCGTAACTCCCTCAAAGAAAGCACCAATTGCGTGGCTTGGCTCTTCGCCGGTAAGCGTAGAAATAACGTTTACTGCTGGTCCCAGAAGATCGATAGATGGGATGAGGCGCTGATCAAGCTCACGACGAATCTCTCTTCTGAGAGAGCCATCTGCAAAGGTATGGAAGACTGCGCGAGGGCGATCCTCATCTTCATGCTCGTTGAAGTATGCGCGTACATCATCAACGCTGTGAATATTTGGAACCCTTACAATCTCTACGGAATCATCGCCAAACTGAGCAGCAGCAGCCTTAACTACTGCAGCACCGGTCTCTCCGCGAGAGTCTGACAAAACATAGACGATAGGCAGACCATCACCAAGAGTGTTGTTGTCAATATCAAGTGTGCTCATGCTGTAACCCTTTCAGTCAAGTATTCAGAAAGATACAAACATTTACCTAACCTAAGCGTACTCTACTTCTTACGAGAAAGCACACTAATATCGGCGACATTACTAAATACCTGGGCAAACTTGTTCAAAAGACGCAAACGATTTCGGCGAACGGTATCATTTTCATCCATGACAAGCACTTTATCAAAGAAAGTATCAATTGGCTCACGCAGCTGAGACAGTGCAGAAACAGCGCCTGAGTAGTCCGCTTTCTCAAGAGCTGCAGCCACCTGCCTCTGACCTTCTTCGCAAGCAGCAAGCAAAGACTCTTCTGGCTCAGATAAAAGCTCTACATCGACTTCTGTACCAAGAGAGGCGTCGCTGAGATGAGCAGCACGAGCATACGCAGTAGCAAGATCCTCAAAAATCTCTGGTGCATTCTGACGTGCCTCATCAAGTGCGCGAGCACGCTGAAGGAACTCATCAGGATTGATAACGCCAATTGCACTGAC
>USKU01000036.1 GCA_900555335.1 uncultured Atopobium sp.
CAGGTTAAAACCGTCGCGGCCCATCTTTGAAAGCGCACCTTCTACCAGGGACGTTCCAGAATCATGGTAGGCAATTTTAAGTCCCCTATCGTGATTTGAGGACAAGAGCAACTGCTGTCTACGCTGGGCTTCCTCACGAGAAATCTGGCCAACCCACTGGAATGGCGTGTAGGACTTGGGCACAAATACGGCAACGGAAGCAGAAACCGTAACTCCCTTGCCGCCAATTTCTCGACCGATATCTAAAATACGCTTTGCAACTGCGGGAATGGCTTGAATGTCTTCATCGGTTTCTGTTGGAAGGCCCATCATAAAGTAGAGCTTCATGCGGCGCCAGCCATTTTCAAACGCGTTTCTGGCCGCGGACTCAAGATCGTCCTCAGTAACGTTTTTGTTGATAACGTCACGCATGCGCTGAGAACCTGCTTCTGGTGCAAACGTCAGTCCGCCGCGCCTTGAGGTAGAAACGGCGTCTGCCATCTCCGCGCCAAACGCGTCCATACGCTGGGAAGGAATGGAGATTCGCACGCCGCGTTTACGCAAATCAGAGTTCATACGGCGCAGAATATAGCCACATTGAGAGTGATCCGTTGTAGAGAGCGACGTGAGCGAAACCTCATCGTAGCCACTTTTCAAAAGACCTTCCTCGCCTGCTTTCACAATCTGCTGAGCAGGACGCTCGCGAACAGGACGATACGTCATTCCGGCCTGACAGAACCTACAGCCGCGAGCACAGCCTCGTTGAATCTCTAGCGCCAGCCTGTCCTGAACAATTTCGGTATACGGAACAATGCGCTGAGCAACAGGATCGGTCACCGAAAGGTCTGGCAAACAGCGCTTATAGACTACGCTTGGCACGCCACTTCCCTCTTTTGGCACTGCATAGCCCCAGCGTGTTGAGGTATTGTCATGCACAATCTGATAAAGCGATGGCACGTAAACACCTTGAATCTCAGACAACCTCTGCAAAATCTCTTGGCGAGAAATCCCTTCAAGCTTGGAAGTTCTCACACACTCACACATCTCTACCAGCGCTTCTTCGCCATCACCCAATAGAATTGCATCAAAGAGCGGGGCCAGCGGCTCTGAGTTCCAAACAGAAGGACCGCCACCAAAAATAAGTGGGTCCTCTTCATCACGTTCTTCAGCGAGCAATGGAATGCCTGCTAAATCAAGCGTTTCTATAATATTGGTTGCGATCATTTCATGCGCAAGGGTGAAGCCCACTACATCAAAAGATGCTAAAGGCGCAGCACCCTCCAACGAAAGCAGTGGCACGTTACGTTTACGCATAAGCGCTGCCATATCAGTCCAAGGCAGATAGGCGCGCTCACAAGAAATATGAGGCGCCTTATTCAAAGCGTTATAGAGAATAGCAATGCACAAATTAGGCTGACCCACCTCATATACGTCAGCGTAAACCATACAAACGTGAAAAGGACCTTCTTGCTCCTCTACTGCTCCCCACTCATGATTTAAGTATCTTGAGGGTTTCTCGACATGCGGAAGCATGGGCTCAATGAGATGGAAGAGATTTTCTCGTTTAACACGCACGATAGTCTACTTTCTATCTTTTGGCGAGGGACTGTATGGTTGCTATCTCCACGGTATTTGATTGTGAATTTGTATCTGCTGTTGCGCTTGCGCCTGTAGAAGCACTCGAAGTGCCGGTTTTGGTAGAAGAATCAGCTGCTACCCCATCGCGTTTCTCGGCAATTTTGCGAGCATACGCGTGAATGACGCGAGCAGTAGTGTGAGTTCCTGCGTATCCCATGCCAGCCTTAAGCGCCCAGCCAAATCCTGGAACTGTGCCTGCGACCGTGCGTGCAACCGTACGGTATCCAAAGCCCGCACCCACAACGCCGAGAAGTTCGGCGATGGTTTCAACACTCATATTGATGTTATAGGCGGCGGTAATATCAAGTGCCAGCCTAATCTGGCGCGCTGTCATCAACGGCATATCAGAGCCAGGAACAAACGCCACAGCTCCAATAGCTGCATTTTCTTTAGCGCAAGCAGCAGTTATCTGTTTGACCACTTGAGTTCTACAAAGAGGATACGCTGCCGCAAAAGAGACTGATTTTTCTGTTGCAGTTGCAATCCATGAAGAGAGTCGATCAAAGAGCACTTCTTCAGTGGTACCCGCAACAATGCTAATAAGCCCCGTGTTGTAGAGCGTATCAGCAATTTGTTGTGCTTCAACTGCAGACTCTACAACCACCGCACAAGGAATTGAATGACTTACCAACATGGTAAGGGCGTCCTCGTACTGTGATGTTGGCGTAGGAATAATCACCGCAATATCAGGAATAGCAGCATTCTTTCCCGTGCGACCAATGCCTCCAGAAACAAACGAAACACCGTCGGCAAGCTTAGAGACGCGCACCGTTGCATCTGTTCTCTCTGGCATAAAATACGTATGAACAGCAAGAATTGCCTCTTCAGAGGCAAGGGAATCAACATAGATATGTGTGTAGGTTGGCTCAAGAGATGAGAGTGAGCCGCGGAATTCCTGCAGTACAGAAGTTGCAAGCTTGCCTAAGCTGTTTCTTTTTGCCATAGCTTATGCCGCCTTTGTTCTATGTCTGTAAACAGACTGGACGATTCCTACAGAAACGAGCTGGGCAATCATCGATGTTGATCCAAAGCTGATAAAAGGCAATGGAATACCAGTAATAGGCATGATACCAATACACATACCAACGTTTTGCAAAACCTGGAACGACCACATGGCTGCACAACCAACAAGTACCAGCTTAGAGAAGGTATTCTCGGTCTTCATGGCAAACAGAATAGTTGCAAAAATCATCCATGCAAAAAGCGACAGCATAATGAATGCACCAAGGAAGCCAAACTCTTCCGAGAAGAGCGCAAAAACAAAGTCAGTGTGCGCCTCAGGTAAGAATCGTCCACTTGCCTGCGTAGCGTTACCTGGTCCTTTTCCAATAAAGCCACCAGAACCTACGGCAATTTTTGCCTGCTGCAAGTTATAGCCATCTCCTGACGGATCAACGGATGGATCCAAAAAGACGGTAAGACGCTTCATCTGGTACTCCTTAAGAATGTGAGGAATACCAGGAATCATAGAGGTCACAACAACAAGGGCTACAACGGCAACAAGCAGCAGAACGGTCACAAGAATCCAAGAACGTTTTGCGCCGGAACAAATGATGATAGTAGCTCCGATAACCAAAATAATCAGACCAGTTCCCAGGTCAGGCAAAAGCATAATGGAGCCAAAGGGAACCATCAGCGTTCCACAAAGCTTTACATAGTCTCTCAGTGTTTCTACCTTGCCGTTATACTGAGCGCACACTGAAGCCATAAGGAAGATTGTGACAATCTTTCCCAGCTCAGACGGCTGAAATCTAAAGCCAACAAGTGGGATATTAACCCAACCAGTCATACCCTTAACCGAAACGCCAAAGCCAGGAATCTTAGGCAAAATCATCAACACAACTACGCCAACAAGCAGCACATTTGTCATATTTGAAAGTGCTCTGTAGTCATAGCGCCACATAAGCGTGGCAAAAACAAGGCCCAAACCAATACCCAGAAGGTGCCTAGGAAAACTAGCTTCGGCAATGTTCATCGATGCGGTCCAGATAACCACAATACCGATGAGGACGAGAAGTGCCGCGGGAACAAGCTGTGCTAGATAGAGATTACTCAAGATATTCTTACCAGTAAGCTTCTCTTTCTTGGCAAGGCCGCCTGAAGGAATACCTCCACGTCTCCTAAAAGGTGAGTTCATTCTCTGTTTTGTAACTGCAGATGAATCAAGTGCCATGGGTTTCTCGCCTCCTTACCTACCAACATTGTCTGGCTGATTATAAATTGCGCCAAAGACGTCTCGAACAATATACATACCAGAGCTAGCACCAGCAGGTGCACAATCAAGGTTTGCAGCAACAACGTACTGAGGCTTATCGGCTGGTGCATAGCCAACAAACCAACCAACGGGCTCGCCAATAGACTGCTGCTCAGCAGTACCCGTCTTGCCATTAACCGTGACATCAAGGTTGGTCCAGTGGATAGTCTGAGAAGCGGACTCCTCGTAGACGACGCCATAAAGACCACGAGCAACAATGTCTCGGTGCTCATCTTTTTCTTCTGGGCTCAGAATGACCTCGTTTTTGTACTCAATAACAGAGCCATTGCCATTTCTGGCGTTAATGCTTTTCAAAACATGTGGTTTGTAAATTGGACCTCGGTTTGCAATACCACAATACGCATTTGCCATCTGAAGGCAGGTTACCAAAAGATCGCCCTGTCCAATTGCAAGGTTACAGTTGTCGCCACCCTGCCACTTACGAGCATCATCAGGCGAGCTGGTAAAGTAATTCCACTTCCACTCTGCATCAGGAACGCGGCCAGATGCCTCTTCTGGAAGGTCAATACCAGAAAGCGCACCAAGTCCAAAGGCACGGAATGTCTCTTGCATGCCCTCTGGATGATCGTTGTTATAGAAGAAGCCCTTACCAATCTCATAAAAAACAATGTCGCAAGAGTTGGTAATACCGGTAATCAGGTTAACGGTGCCGTGGCCAGAAAGAAGCCAGCAGTGCATACCGTACTGCTCGCCAAATCCTGTCCAAAAACCTGTGCAATACCAGCTGGAGTTTCCATCACAAATGCCGTACTTAAGTCCAGCAAAGGTAGTAAGCGCCTTGATGGTAGAACCAGATGGATACTGGCCAGCAATAGCGCGGTTCATCAGCGGGTAGTTTGCCTCTTCAGAAGAAAGCGTATCCCAGTCAGAACTGGAAATGCCTCCAACAAACATTGAAGGTGAATATGTTGGATAGCTTGCCATAGCAATAACTTCACCGTTGGTGCAATCAAGTGCGACAACACTTGCACTTCTACCCTGATAATCCTGGGATCTAACCGTATTAATAACGCTTACCAGCGATGCTTCTGCGGCTTTTTGAATGTTTGCATCAATGGTCAAAACAACATCTGAGCCGCTCTGAGGAGCAATAGACGTTGAGTGAGATAAAACATTACCAGCAGCGTCAACATACACCGTTTGCTCACCACGAACACCCTGAAGAGCGGACTCGTACTGATACTCAACGCCCGTTTGTCCCACGATATCGCCGTGGGCATACACAAAGCCGCCATCCGCAGTTTTACTGCTTTCAAGCTGCTCTTGTGTAACAGTTCCGGTGTAGCCAACAACATGAGCTGCAAGAGAACCGTTTGGATAGGCGCGCTGGGTGCGCTCCTCAATTGAAACGCCATCAAGCAAAGCACCATGAGCGTAAATGTAGGCAACTACGCGCCTAGAAACATCTACAGAAACCGTGCGAAGCGCTTGGGCGCCATCAGAGGTATCCATGATTTTTCTGCGCACTGCCAGCATAGGCATGCCCAAAAGGTTAGCAAGAATCTGCAGTTTAATGTAGTCTTCCGCAACGTCTGCTCGAGCTACTACCGTTGGACTTGGCCTGTTAGTAACAATCTCTACGCCATTTCTGTCCAGAATACGACCACGAGGAGCTGCGGTAGTAACTGTTCGCGTACGGTTTCTCTCTGCTTGCTCAGTATAGTCAGCTGACGATAAGAGCTGCATGGTCCAAAGACGACCAATAAGCACGGCAAACATGCCGCCAACAGCAATTGCAAATCCGATAAGTCTGGACGAGAGGGTCTTCTCGGCAGAGCCGTCAGAACCACCAGACGCCTTGGGAGCGCCGCCACCAATATCAAAGGTAAACGGCGAATCTTTTCTACCAAAGGTAAGATATACGATGATCAATCCAATTGCTGCAACAGCGCAACAAGCAAGGATAACAAGGGTGAAATTCATACTAACCCCTTATTTAAGGCGCTGTGGAGCTCGGTGAGATCCGCGATAGAGCGTTGTTCCACCCAAAGAAGAGTGAGATCTTTGGGAATGCGAAAGCACATAGAAAACAGGCAGAGCAGCCAAAATAGTGAACAACATGGTAGGGAAAGACTTAAACAGCAGCCCCTCAAAGAAGTTGCCGCCAGAGCCAATCAAAGAGTTAATAAGCTGGTACATAAAGGTAACGCCAAAGGTCTGAAGCGCCACAAAACCCATAGAGGTACCAAAATTGCCTGAAATTCTGTCTCTAACCTCTTGGCCCATGAAATAAGAACTGACCACAAGCAAGAGTGCCATGAGGCCAATGGGATTGGCAGAAGTCAGATCATAGATTAGACCTGCAATAAAGCCGCTTACTACGCCAGTTTTGCCACCATACCTTAGGGCAATAGCTGCCGAGAAAATCAGTGCAAAATTGATGACTCCCCCACCATAAGAAACCTGTGGTGTAAGCATAATCTGCAAAATGAAGCAAACAACAGCAAGAACGGCGATGCTGCGTGTATTTTTATTTCTATCAGAAACCTGCATACATCCCCCTTAATCTGTTCTTCCGCTGTTATGTTGTGTGTTACCCGTTGGAGCAGCAACCGTTGCATTCTGTTGGGAATTTGTTGTGTTATTGGTAGAGCCGCTGCCAGAAGAGTTACTTGATGACGAACCCGAAGATCCGTCTTTGGAGTCTTTATCCTTACTGTCAGAATTAGTTGCTGTTGGAGTGTTTTGCTTATCTGCCTCTGCAATATCATCTGCGGTAGCTTTTTGCTCCTCAGAAAGAGACGTGATAACCATTACTTCCTCATTGGTACTGACATTTCCAAAAGGCTCAATAACAATGGTGTAATAGAGCGATCCTGGAGCTGCTTCAACACTGGTAACCTTACCCAAAGGAAGGCCCTTAGGGAACACGCCACCAAGGCCACTGGTAACTACCGTATCGCCTACAGCAACCTTCTGGTTAGTGTTGATCAGGTTAAGGGTAATCTGCCTTGACGCGGAACCCATAAGCATGCCCTGAGCTCGGCTACTTTGAACCATAGCAGCCACACCGCTCTTCTCGTCAGTAATAAGACGAACGGTAGAAGTTGTAGGACCGCACTCAATAATCTGGCCAATAACGCCGCCGCTATCAACAACAGGCATGCCAACAGCCAGTCCAGACGAAGTTCCCTTGTCAATCACAATGGTGTTATTGAACGAGTCAGTAGAACCAGAGATAACACGAGCTCCTGTGGACTGCAGGTTATAGGTATTTTTGAGGTCGAGAAGACCCTGCAGACGCTGCGTGGACTGATTTGTCTCTTCTAGCTCTGCATTTCTTGAACGCAACTGCTCATTTTCTGCCTTGAGGTCAGAAAGCGTTTGCTGGTCTGCTGTTAAGTTACTAAAAATGTTACCAATGCCCTGGAAAGGCATGGCTATAGCAGAGCCCGCCATTCTAAAAGGCATGGTAATAGTAGAGAACCCACCTCGAACCATCTCGAGCGGTCCCCCTGCACCCATACGAGCGCTAACCGTCAATAACACAATTGAAAGCAGCGAAAGAATAATAAAACTACGGCCGCCCGTATGCTTATTATTGTTAGATCCAAGGCCTGATGAAGCACCCTGGATCTGATTAGACAATGGCATATTTATTGGCCTGCACTCTGAACAAATCCACCGGACAATGCGTTAGCCTCAAGAACCTTTGCACAACCGGTAACAACATTTTCTAGAGCGGTTGGGCTTACGTTAACAGGCACGCCAGTCTCTTCACGAAGTCTCTGGTCAAGACCGCGAAGCATTCCGCCGCCACCAGTGAGCAAAATACCGTAGTACATAAGGTCAGAAGCAAGATCTGGTGGAGTTACATCAAGAGCATCTTTAACTGCCTTGGTAACCTCATCAAGAGGACGATCAAGGGCACGACGGATCTCTTCTGATTCAATACGAACTGTCTTTGGAAGACCGCTCATAACGTCACGACCATTTACCTCAACGTCAAGTTCTTCTGCAAGAGGAGCAGCTGAGCCAACTTTGATCTTGATATCTTCTGCGGTACGCTCACCAATAGAGAGGTTATACGCATCACGAACGTGCTCAAGAATAGTCTGATCAAACTCGTCACCTGCAGTTCTGATGGACTGCGAGACAACAATGCCGCCCATGGAGATAACAGCAACCTCGGTAGTACCGCCACCGATATCAACAACCATGGAGCCTGTTGGATCCTCAATTGGCAGGTCTGCACCAATAGCTGCAGCCATAGGCTCTTCAATCAAGAATGCCTGACGTGCACCTGCCTGAATAGTTGCCTCAAAAACAGCGCGTTTCTCGACAGATGTAACGCCAGAAGGAACGCAAACAACTACGCGTGGACGTGGTGACCAAGGATATTTACGCTCACGCGCCTTCTCGATGAAGTAACGAAGCATAACCTCAGTAACATCAAAGTCTGCAATGACGCCGTCTTTAAGAGGGCGCTCAGCAATAATGGAGCCAGGGGTGCGGCCAATCATGCGCTTTGCATCAGCGCCAACGGCCAGAACGCGGCTCTCGCTTTTATCGATTGCAACAACCGATGGCTCATTGATGACAATACCCTGACCACGAACTGCAACAAGGGTGTTTGCAGTTCCCAAATCGATGGCTAGGTCTCCGCCATATTCTCCGAAGAGCGAATCGAAGATAGACATGATATCCAATCAAACGTGCTACGCGTGTGCGTAATTATCCTGCAGAAAGAACGGTTAAAACAGTTTAGTACTAGTTACCAGACTTTGAAGAGCTGGAGGAACTATTAGAGGAATTTGAGGAGTTAGATCCATTAGTTCCGGAGGTAGTTCCCGAGTTAGAACCGTTGGTACCAGAAGTTGTACCAGAGTTCTGGTTATTCTGGCTTACGTACGAAGTGGTAACGCTTGCCACCTTCCAGCCAATACCATCACGAACAAGCTCAATGGTGTAGTCAACGTTTCCGCCGTTAGAAAGGCTGACAGAAGCGTTTACTGTTGAGTGAGTCATGCTCTGGTCAACACCGTTGATGGTGACAGCAGAGCTTGATGGCAGGCTGTTAGAAATCTGCTGAAGTGTGGTGCTAGAAACAGAGCTAGAGACATAGCGACCAATATCGGTACCCTGTGCCTTAGCGTTGAAAATGTCCTGAACAACAGACTGCTGGGTTGGCCATCCATAGCCACGGTAATAAGCATAACCAGCACCACCAACAGCCAAGATAAGCAAAATAAGAATAGTGATGAAGACCTTAAGGCCGGTATGGCGATGCTTACGCCTAATCTTCTTGTCCTTCTTGTCCTGCTCAATAATCTCCTGCTCAGTAATCTGGAAGAAACCAGTATCTTCTGCAGAAGGAATGAGCTCGCCAGACATACCTGTAGGATCAAGTGGATCGTAGGCACCATAACCAGCTGCCTGAAGGAAGGCATCTGTCTCAGATGGCTTACCAGAAGTCATTGCAGTAATTGCCTTACGAGCTGCATCAAAAGCAGACTGCTGCTGATTAGACAGGACAAAGCTGCCGTCTGCAATTGCATGAGTAAAGGCGTCAACTGCCTCAGACATGCGATTAGCTGCAACATACGCAAGACCAAGATCTGCATAAATCTTATTGGAGTTCTCCAAAGGATTAGCAAAATCAAGTGCAGTGCGATATGCCTCAACTGCATCAACAGGTCTGTTCAGACCCATAAAGCATGCACCAAGGCTGCAAAGTGCAGATGAAGGATTAGGGTTCTTCTCGTCTACTGCAGCGTTTCTGTAAGCAATACCTGCGTTACGGATATCACCGATTTTCTCGTAAGCAGAACCAAGGGCAAGCTGTGCCTTATAAGGAGTTGCGTAAGAGACGTCCTGGACAGCGTTAGTAAGGGCGGTAATTGCCTCCTGTACCCTACCCGCAGCCAGAAGAGCGCGACCCTGGTTTGTGGAGAGTGCGCCAACCTTGCCATATGACGTATCAGCAAGTGCTGACTTATAGGCAGAAGCGGCAGAATCAAACTGGCCAAGCTTCATATATGCGTTACCAAGCAGGTGGTCAATCTGACCGTTTACCTCGCCTGGCTCTTTAGCCACATCAAACTGACTGATAGCTACAAACCAGTCGCCCTGATCATATGCAGATTTACCTAACTCAAATGCCTGTTGATTCACAATATCCTCCAAGAGTCTGTGCGACTTGGCTTTAAGCGTTTTCAATTCTAATGGAATTGACGATATCGCCAACCTTTAACTGGGAAATGACGTCCATTCCCTCGATAGTTGTACCAAATACGGTGTAACCGGAATCCAAGCCATGCTGTGGACCAAGACAGAAATAGAACTGCGAACCCGCAGAATTTGGATCTTGAGAACGAGCCATAGCAAGGGCGCCGTCAACGTGGGAGTTATTTGGATTGGTGGTGAACTCCTCTTTGATGCGATAACCAGGACCACCGGTACCAGGAATTCCATCAGGACCAGGGTTACCAAAAATAACATCCTCAACACTCATCTCACGAGTATTTGGATCTCCGCCCTGAAGAACAAAACCAGGAACAAGACGGTGGAACTTGGTATCGTCATAGAAGCCAGACTCTGCAAGCTCGCAGAAGTTTGCTACATGAATAGGTGCGCCCTTACCGTCAAGCTGAACCTTAATGATTCCCTTGTTGGTATCAAAGACAGCTACCTCAGTACCAGTGACCTGGCGCTCTGGTGTATACAATGGATCAAGTCCAAACATAATTCCTCCAAGCTTCTTTACATCTAAGAGAAGAAGAAAACGCGAGAAACCCTTAGTAATAAAGAACTTCTTTTCTAACCTAATTATTTTACCAGTATGATGAGATTTTTGAAATTAAAGCAGCTGAACGGTAGAGATTTACTGCTTTTGTGGCTTCCAATTCACGTAATTTTCATCAAAAAGTTTCTGGTATGAGCTAGAGCCACTGGAGTCTCTGATGTTATCAACTGGCGCCAAGATGTTGTCTTTGTCCTGAGAAGGATTGTTAGAAGCAGCTGAGCGCTTCCATCCCTCACTCAAAGCATCGGAGCGATTACGAAGCCAGTTACCCAGCTTGGTGAGATTTTCAATAGTCTGACGATAGTTTCCGTTGGAGTCATCAAGACTAGAAAGGTCAGAGATGACGTTACTAATATCCAGGGAAATCTGCTCTGCTTCCTGCTGAGCATCAGCACGCTCCTGATCAGAGCCAGTAATAGCAAGCTGATCAAAGGTCTTCTCGTTATCATCAAGGCGCTTTGAGAGATCTCCCAGCTTCTGATAATCGCTATCAAGTGCATCAAAAACAGCATCTGAACTTGTGTTTTGCTGAGTTGCACTAGTGTCTTGTCCCGTTAGATGTGTAACAGGAGTGGTAGTAGGAGTTGATGAGACTGGAGCCTCAACCTTTGCGCGATTATCGGTTGCCTGTGGGTCCCACGGGTGCGTAATGATAAAAATAGCAGCTACTACCAGCGTTGTAACAAGAAGTGCTGAGAGCAGAATAACGCGTGTGCGAGGGATTCCTTCTGCCTCAGGGAGGTTCTCTTTTGAAGGCTCGGAAGGGATTGCAGACTCAAAGC
>USKU01000037.1 GCA_900555335.1 uncultured Atopobium sp.
GGAACCCATAAGCTCGCCTACTTCAAGAGTGCCCTTGAAAGCACCAATTTCATTTGGCTCAGTCAGATAAATCTGCTCTGGTCTAATGCCAACAATAACGTCTGTTGCTGGTGCAGCCACCCACGACTGTGCTAACAGATTTGCCATCTCAGGAGAAATCTCAAATGACATGTTATCTGTCTCTACATGAAACTCATTGTCCACACGGATAAGATGTGCGTCAAAGAAATTCATTTGTGGCATGCCAATAAATCCAGCAACAAAGAGGTTTGCAGGCCTATTGAACACTTCTTGAGGAGTTCCAATTTGCTGAACAAAGCCATCTTTCATAATGACAATACGATCGCCCAAGGTCATAGCTTCTGTTTGGTCGTGTGTAACATAGACAAAAGTTCCATTAACCTTTTGACGAAGCTTAATGATCTCTGTACGCATCTGATTTCTTAGCTTTGCATCAAGCTTTGAGAGTGGCTCGTCCATCAAGAAGACTTTTGGATCACGGACAATCGCGCGACCAATTGCAACACGCTGACGCTGACCACCGGAAAGAGCCTTTGGCTTACGATCAAGATATGCCGTGATGCCTAATGTTTCTGCAGCTGCACGGACCTTCTCGTCAATGACTTGAGGATCAACCTTTTTAAGCTTAAGGGTAAATGCCATGTTGTCATAAACGGTCATATTTGGATACAGCGCATAGCTTTGGAAGACCATTGCGATGTCTCGATCTTTTGGCGCAACATCATTGACAAGCTTTCCATCAATATAAAGCTCACCAGCAGAAATATCTTCTAGGCCTGCAATCATACGCAGTGTAGTAGATTTTCCACAACCTGAAGGACCAACAAGCACTACAAACTCATGCTCATTGATAGTGAGATTGAAATCTTGAACGGCAACAACGCCCTCTTCAGTCACCTCAAGATTGCTCTTTTTCTGCTCAGTTTTCTTACCAAAGAGAGTCTTGCGTTTTTTCTCGTTTGGATAAATCTTTTTTATATTCTTTAAAACGATTTCTGCCATGATAAAACCTTTCAGAAATGCCTATAGCTTGCTGCAATACATTGAAATTTAGCCTTTTACAGCACCAGAGACGACACCATTAATGATGTAGCGCTGACACAGCAAATACATAATGACAATTGGGATAATAACCATCATAATGCAGGCAAACATTGGACCCATCTCTACACGTCCATATCCACCCCTAAAGTACTGGATCAAAATTGGGATAGTTTGGTATTTGGTTCTATCCAGTACAAGATATGGAAGTAGATAGTCATTCCAGACCCACATGGTTTCGAGAATACCAACAGAAATATATGTTGGCTTCATAATAGGCAAAACAACATGGAAGAATGTTTGAAGTGGATTGCAGCCATCAATAGTTGCGGCTTCCTCAATCTCAACTGGAATAGTCTTAACAAATCCAGCAAACATAAATACTGCTAATCCAGCACCAAAGCCCAAATAAATGAAGCAAATATTGAAAGGAGTATTAAATCCAAGCGTATTTGCCATATTGGACAGAGTAAACATAAGCATCTGGAAAGGCACTACCATCGAGAAAACAAATAGATAATACAAAATGTTGCTAATGCGATTTTTCACACGAACAATAAACCATGCACACATCGAGCAGCAAACCAAAATCAGTGCTACGGAAGTGATGGTAATTACTAGAGAATAACCAAAGGCTGATAAAAAGCCTTGCTTCTCTACAGCAGCAATGTAGTTAGCAAAACCTGCAGAATTCTCTGAAGTAACAAAATCAAACGCAGTGGATGTGGTAATAGTTGTTTCTTCCTTGAATGAATTCATCAAAATCATAACCATTGGATAAATCCATGCAAGAGATAGAATGGTAAAGAATACAGCTAAAATTTTATTAATGATTTTTTCGCGCTTCATTATTGCTGCACCTCCCTCGACCTGGTGGCTCTTAGCTGAATCATGACAATACAAATAACTAAAATGCAGAAAATAACAGCTTTAGCCTGGCCGATACCCATCCACTTTGCTCCCTGTCGAGCGTAGAAGGTATTGAAAATATTCAGAGCGAGCATTTCAGTTGCATGCTTAGGCTCGCCTGCTGTAAGCGCCAGATTCTGATCAAATAATTTAAAGCCATTTGTTACCGTCAAGAAAAGGCAAATAGTAATAGTAGACATCAGGTTTGGAATTTTTACCTTCCAAAGTGTCTGCCAAGCATTTGCTCCATCAACTCGCGCTGCTTCAAGATAATCACTCGGAATAGACTGCAGGCCAGCAATATAAATAATCATCATGTAGCCAACCTGCTGCCAAAGGGTAAGAATAATCATTCCCCAGAATCCAGCAGTGCTATTAAGCGCAAGAAGCTGCTCACCCACAATAGAGAGTAGGCAGTTAATCAAGATATTCCAAATGTAACCTAAAACAATGCCACCAATAAGATTTGGCATAAAAAATACAGTCCTGAATGAATTGGTGCCCTTAAGATTCTTCCTTGTTAAGGCAAGTGCAATTGCAAGCGCCAATACATTAATAAGAACTGTTGAGACTAACGCAAATAATGCGGTATACCAAAAAGCATTAGCAAACTGTGGGTCAGAGAAAGCTGCTACATAATTATCTAGACCTACCGGTTTAGCATCGCTAATGGTAATAAATTTACAAAACGAAAGATAAAATCCCTGCACAAACGGAATCATAAAGCCAAACAAAAAAGATAGCGCAGTAGGCAGAACAAATAATGGCCACCACCGCTTCAACATCTTAGCCATAGAGATACCCTCCAATAACAAGAGACGAGAAGAGAGATCTCTCTTCTCGTCTCTCACCAATCAAAGCATTACTAGAAGGGCTACTATGCGTTAGCCTCTTTTTCAGCCTTCCAACCATCAACGAATGCAGACTTAACAGCATCCCAGTCCTCTGTTCCTGCTGCATAGCCCTTAAGTGCACTGGAGAGATTGTTCTTCCACTCCTGAGAAGGAATGTAAATGAAGTCCCAAGCCACAGACTCATTACCCTTCTTTGCGTACTCAGCTGCAATGTTTGCAAGAGCGTTCTTTGTTGCCTTTGCGTTCTTGAATGGAATGGTGAAGCCCATATCCTCAGCAATTGCAGTGGTAGCTGTATCAGAAGTTACGCACCAATAGATAAAGTCAAGTGTTGCCTTCTGAGAAGCGTCGTCTGCCTTGGAGCTTACGCACCAATAGTTCTCACCACCGGAGCACATACCCTGCTTCTCTTCACCCTTAACACCAATATAAATTGGAATCATACCAAGAGCATCGTCGCCAAGCTTCTTGATGTCATTGTATGCCCAGGTACCGTTCTGGTAGAAGACAGCGTCGCCATTGACAAACTCTGCAACAGCATCATCACCGGTCTTGCCAGAAAGCTCTGTTGGGCTGCATGTAGCATTGTTGATATAGAGATCAAAAATCTGCTTGTAATTAGGAAGATACGTTCCCTTAATTTCCTTAGCCTCAGGATTACCAGTATCCTTGAACTCATAGTACAGAGGAAGATTTGCAAGGTGTGTAGTAAAGCGCCAGTCAGAACTGGAATCAAGACCAGCGCTGGTGAATGCGCCCTTAACGCCAAGCTCTGCTTTGCGAGCCTGAATATCCTCAACGACCTTCTTCAGTGAGGCAAAGTCCTTGATGTCGTCACCCTTATAGCCAGCCTTCTCAAGCAGCTTCTTGTTGTAGATAATGCCGTAGTCTTCCTCTACATAGTCAACACCGTAGACAACGCCATCCTCCTGAAGTTTAAGAGCGTCATTGGTAAGCTCATCCAGAATCTTGGCACCCTTAAGGTCAACGCAGTAATCCTTTACACCAATAAGACCGGAAGGACCATTTGTCTGGAACAGTGTTGGAGCTACAGAAGCGTCCTTGTTAATCTCAGACTGGAATGTCTGTGCATAAGTATCAGAAGCAGCGGTTACTACCTTTACAGGAACCTTTGTTTCCTCAGTATACTTAGCTGCAAGATCTTTCCACTGCTGATCAGACTCAGGCTTGAAGTTTAGGAAATAAACTGAACCGTTTGCAGAATCAGACCCTCCCTGCTTTTTGTCGTTATTTCCTCCACAAGCAACAAGACCCAGCGAACAAAGAGCTGATGCACTTAAGGTGACAAACTGCCTACGATTGATACCGGACATAAGATTCCTCCTTAGAGAACGTTCCTAACTCTTTGCTAGGTTGACGCCCCTTCTCATAATTTTCATAAGCTATGTTTTGATATACGTTCAAAACAATTTTGCTTATGTCTGCAAAGAAAA
Source organism: uncultured Atopobium sp. (assembly GCA_900555335.1). Taxonomy (GTDB): domain Bacteria; phylum Actinomycetota; class Coriobacteriia; order Coriobacteriales; family Atopobiaceae; genus Lancefieldella. Next base: position 4,280 of record USKU01000037.1, read on the forward strand.
GTATATTTATTATAGCAAGTTGTTTAAACAACTTGCTTCTGAACGGTATGAAATTATCGGTAAATGGTATGAAGGAAAATATTTTATGTTTGTTTCAATTTTATAAAGCTACTATCTATTCAAGAATAATTTGATTACATAACTTTGACTTCCAGCAGCCAGCTAAGGAAAAATATGCCCAGAGTACGGTTTGATACGATTTATCAAGATTTGAAGAATAAAATTTTAGATGGAACATACACGTATGAGTCCTATTTGCCTACTGAAATGGAGCTTACCAGAACATATTCCTGCTCCAGAAATACTGTTCGAAGAGCACTTGCGCTGTTATCAGACGAAGCGTTTCTTCAACCAATTCGTGGTAGAGGTGTACGGGTTATTTGGCAGAAAAAGCCAAGTGAGGTTATTGGCTCATTAGAAGGACTTGAATCTTTTCAAGAATATGCTCAAAGAAATCATCTTGTGCCTAAAACAAATGTCATTGTCTTTGAACATATACCGTGTACGGACGATATCTCTCATCAAACTGGTTTTAAGATAGGAGAAGAACTTTTACATATAGTTCGAATCCGCAAGCTAAATGGATCTTCTCGACAAATAGACAACGACTACCTTTTGGCGTCTGCCGTAATGAATTTAACTCCTGAGGATGCATCAACATCTATTTTTGCTTACCTAGAGAACATGCTCCATATGAAAATTCTAAAGAGCAAAAGAACTATAAGCGTTGAGTTGGCAACTGAAGAAGACTATCGATATCTAGAACTTGAACCTTTTAATTGTGTTGCAGTAATAGAAAGCCATTCCTTTAACTCAAAGGGCATTATGTTTGGCTTTTCGCAAACTCGTAGTCATCCAGAAACATTCTGCTATAAGGTTATTTCAAAAAGATAATCTGCGGTTAAATGTGCAGAATAAATTTCTTCTCTAGTTTGTGGAAGACGGTATAGCCAATTACGAGGGCAAGAACTGCAGAAACAAGGCAGCCTAAAATGGTGCTTGTTGCAGGAAACTTCTGAAAAAGAAGGCAGTCTCTAATAAATGTTACAAAGTGGAACATTGGATTAAAACGCTCGACCTCCAACATCCAGGGAGACATGATATTAACGGAGTAAAACAGAGGTGTTCCATACATCCATGCAGTGGTCACAACACTCCATAGGTGAATAACATCCCTAAAGAAGACTGCAAGGGCCGAGAGAAGCATTGCAAGACCGATGCAAAAACAAGCCAGAAGCAGCAAAGCAACAGGTGTGAGCAATGAATAAATTGTCAGCGGAATGCGGAAGACAAGCATAACAATACCTACAGCAATGAGCGAAAAAAGATAGTTTACAACCGCAAAAAGCACCTTCTGAACAGGGAAAACAACACGATTGATGCGAACCTTCTTAAGCAAGCTAGATGCATCAATAATTGAGCGCATTCCCATGGTAGTAGCATCATTCATCAGCTGGAATGCCGTGTTACCAAGAATAAGATACAGTGGGTAATTCACAACATCCTCAGCGCGGTTACCTAAAAACGTAGAGAAAACAACTGCCATAACCGCCATCATCAGAAGAGGATTCAAAACCGACCACACAACGCCCAAGATACTGCGGCGATACTTAAGCTTGAAATCCTTACTGACCAGCTGGCGCAAGATAAACTGATCACGCTGATGCGTTGGATACCACGCATCGCGAGCAGAAACAGCAACAAGACTTGCACTTGCACCATTAGTATTTGCAGAAACTATACTTGCATCCTGCGCATTATTAGTTTGTGTTGAAGACTCGCTCACGCGCTATCCTTTTCTACCGATTTCTGTATGGTTTATCCTAGCACAGACAGACAAAGCCGTTTAAACTTGAAACGTTGTTGAACTGTTTTCTCCACTATTTTATTTTGATATGTGGTGACAAGACTATTTAGTAACAGCGCGCTCAACAGCAGCGCTTGTAGAAATGGTGCAAAATGTCTCAATCCCCTCTTGGACGCACGCTTATCATAGCTAATCCTGCTGCTCATAGCGGTAAAGGTGCTGCTGGTGCAGAATTTGCTCGCCACTTTTTAACCAGCTATTCTGCTGCAACCGACGGATACGAACTCAAGCTCACCACAGCTATGGGAGACGCTCGTGTCATGGCCGCAAAAGCTGCGGACTTTGACACGGTTGTCGCACTTGGCGGAGATGGCGTCATCCACGAGGTGGTCAACGGCCTCATGACCTTATCGCCAGAGGTTCGTCCAGCGCTTGGCATTATCCCTATGGGTTCGGGAAACGACTATGCACGCACTCTGGGTATGAAAATTAACGACCCCGAAGGCGCGTTTGCACAGCTGGTTCGCGGCAAGGTTAAGCAGCTAGAGATTGGTCGCATCAACGACGTCTACTTCATGGAGACCATGTCATTTGGACTTGATGCTGCTATTGCAGCCGACACCACAAAGCGCCGCGCGAACAACTCCTCTACCGAGGGCGAGGCGCTCTTCTTAACCTCGGGCCTCAAGTTTATGGCTGCAGGCAGCAAGGGTTACCCTTGCACCGTCTCGTTTGATGGCGAGAAGGACATTGATCTTCAAGCGCTTATCATGGCCTTCCAGATTGGCCCTACGTATGGCGGCGGCTTTAAGGTCTGTCCGCATGCGCAGCCTGACGATGGCCTTCTTACCGTCTGCTACAACACTAAAGTGCCCAATATCCCCCACTTGCTGGCCTTATTTGGTCTAGCAAAGGCTGGAAAGCACATTAACTCTCGCATTATAGTAGAGCGTCATCTCAAGAAAGCTGTTGTTACTTTCCACAAACCAGTTCCCGTCCAGGTAGACGGAGAAGAACTTCCTTTTGCAGAGCAATTTGTAGTTGAGGTCATCCCAGCTGCACTTTCCGTGATTGTTCCCTAGCTCACGGAGCGACTCCTGCGTCGTAGGTCGCTTTTCGAAGCTCGAGCTTTGCTGATTAGCATTACGAAAAGATCGGTCTTCTCGCCAAAAGGTTTAGCATTAAAGAAACAGGGGCACCTGCCAGCGCAGATGCCCCTGAATTTGTATCGTGTAAGCTAAGACTTTACGACTAGAACTTAGCGAGCTTCACGCTCAAGCAGAGCCTTAACCTCAGCTGCGGTATCAAGTTCCATAACGCGAGCGGTAAGCTCATCTGCCTCAGCTTTTGTCCAAGCAGCAATAGTCTTGCGGGTACGCAGGACAGATGGTGCAGAGACGGAGAACTCGTCCAGGCCAAAGGAAAGAAGGACTGGGATGAGCAGTGGATCTGCAGCTGCCTCGCCGCACATACCAACCATGATCTTCTCCTTGTTGCCCTCGCCGATGAGGAACTTGAGAGAACGGAGAACGGATGGCTGGTAGACCTCGTAGAGGTAGGCAACGCGATCATTGCCGCGGTCAGCGCACATGGTGTAACCGATGAGGTCGTTGGTACCAATGGAGAAGAAGTCGCACTCACGAGCCAGCTTATCTGCAATCAGAGATGCAGATGGGGTCTCAATCATGGTGCCGACCTCAATGTCCTTGTTGTAAGCTACGCCCTCAGCGTCAAGCTCACGCTTGCACTCCTCAACAAGAGCCTTTGCCTTGCGAACCTCGTCAACAGCGGTAACAAGAGGAAGCATAATCTTGATGTCGCCAAATGCGGATGCGCGGAGAAGAGCGCGGAGCTGAACCTTGTACTGTTCAGCATTGTTGAGGCAGTAACGGATAGCGCGGAAGCCCATGAATGGGTTCTCCTCAGCCTTCATGTTGAGGTAAGGAATCTCCTTATCGCCACCAACATCAAGAGTGCGGATGATGACAGGCTTATCCTTCATGCGCAGAGCAACCTTCTGGTAAGCAGCAAACTGCTCTTCCTCGCTTGGAAGCTCCTTTGCGTCCATAAACAGGAACTCGGAGCGGAACAGACCAATACCCTCAGCGTCAGCGTCAACTGCGCCGTTAGCGTCATCTGGGTTGCCGATATTAGCAACAAGCAGAACCTTGATGCCGTCAGCAGTTACGGTCTCCTTGCCGCGATAAGCCTCAAGAGCAGCCTTCTCTGCAGCATAAGCCTCAGCCTGAGCCTTGTACTCAGCAAGCTCAGCCTCAGAAGGATTAACTGCAACCTTACCGTTGGTGCCGTCGACAACAATAGCGTTGCCAGTTGCAACTTCAGAAGTGATGTTAGGAACAGAAAGAACTGCAGGAATCTCAAGAGCACGAGCAATGATTGCGGAGTGAGAAGTACGACCACCAGTCTCGGTAACAATACCTGCAACGTGGTCCTTATCGATGTCTGCGGTCATAGAAGGAGTCAGCTCATGGCAGACAATGACGGAGTTCTCTGGAAGTGTGGAGAGGTCAACAACCTCTTTACCAAGAAGGTCAGCGAGAAGACCGGTCTTTACGTCAGCAACGTCTGCAGCGCGCTCACGGAAGAGCTCATCCTCCATGCCCAGGAACATGTTGTAGTACATGTCGTATGCGTCACTTACAGCCTGCTCAACGCAGGTGCCACCGTCAATTGCGCTGTTAACAGCCTCTTTGATGCCCTCATCCTCTGCAAACTCAATGTGAGCACCCATAATTGCAGCAGCTTCCTCGCCCACCGTCTTGGTCATGCGCTCAATCTGCGCATTTGTCTGTGCGATAAACTTAGTTACAGCCTCTGCGTAACGAGCCTTCTCTGCAGCTGTGTCTTCAACAGTGTGTGGAGTAAAAGTAAGATCTGGATCTACAGCAACCTGAGCAGTACCGATGCCGATTCCGTTAGACGCATTGACTCCCTCAAACATACTTGCTCCTATCATTGTCCGCTTAGCGGGGCGTATAGTTCTGCATGACTGCCCAAAAGGACAACAGTCGCAGAGTCAAACCTATCTTTGTACAGAGTAACATTTTTTTGACCTGTTACGTTGTGAGTATCGTTAAATAAATTTCAATAAAAAACACTTGGCAAGAGAATCTTTCTTGCCAAGTGTTTGTACGTTCACAATAGTAAAAGCGTTCAGTATTTCTTGCGCGACAAAAGTGCACTATCTGAGGGTTTCTCGCCAAAAGAACTACGTGTTCTAGCTGCGATTACTACTCAGAATCTGCAAGCCAAGAAGACTTACCCTCGCGGCTCTCCTCTTTCTGGCGAGCAAGCTGAATCTCTTCTGCGATAGAAGCAGGCATTTCTCGGCCCATCTTCTTGTAGAGAGCAGTGACAACACGATCGATGGTTGCGCGCTTTGCGATTCCTCGGCTTGCTGCAGTTGCCGTACCGCAAGCAGAAGCGTAGATAAGCGCAGTGTCGTAATCGTAGCCAGCGGTGGTCTTTGCCAAAAAGCCTGCAACCATGGAGTCACCAGCGCCAGTTGCGTTAACAAGGCGAATCTTTGCAGTTGGGACAATGTGCTCAGTACCGTACTCGTCCAGGAGTAGCGAACCTGCACCGCCGCAAGAAACGATAACGTTGCGAGCGCCGCCGTCCTGGAGCTTCTTTGCAAATGGAATGCACTCTTCTGGAGTCTCTGGGCTTGCACCAAAGATACGGCCGACCTCGTGGTTGTTAGGCTTGATCAGGAATGGTTGAGCCTTAATAGCCTCCATAAGCAGCTGACCAGGAGCGTCAACAACAAACTGAATACCGCGACCAGCAAGCTGAGCCATAAGGCGAGTGTAAATATCCTCTGGAAGCGAGCTTGGAATAGAACCGGTAAGAACCAGGGTGTCACCTGCGCCAACAACATCCATGCGCTCCAGCAGCTCATCAACCTTTTTCTCCGGAATGCGTGGACCATTGCCGTTGACCATAGTCATAACAATGCCGTTAAGCTTGACATTAATGCGGGTAAAGCCTGAATCCAGCTTGACGAAGTTACTTGGAATACCCTGACGCTGAAGATCACTCAGCAGGTATTCACCAGTAAAGCCACCAACAATGCCCATGGCAACGGTGACCTTATCAAGCTCATTGAGAAGCGTGGAGACGTTAATACCATTACCACCGCAGTGCAACTCTTCTGACGAGGAGCGGTTGGTAAAGCCCATGTCCAATGTGTTTGGATGCATGACATAGTCAAGCGCGGGATTAAGCGTCATTGTGTAAATCACGGCGAGTCCTCCGAACTACAATAAAATCATGGAGACTTCAGTATGACGCAATCCCTCGCAACAAACAATTAGAAAGTAGCGACTTACAAAAAATAAAACCCCGACGCATGCCGGGGTTTGAAATTCAAATGGTGGATCGTCAGGGGTTCGAACCCTGGACCTTGGGATTAAGAGTCCCCTGCTCTACCAGCTGAGCTAACGATCCAATTAACGTTTCGAATGGGGTGGGAAAAGGGGCTCGAACCCTCGACCTACGGAGCCACAGTCCGTCGCTCTGCCAACTGAGCTACTCCCACCATTTGGCCACCTCATGAAACGCAGCTAAATCATTATTACAGAATCAGAAAAAGATGCAAGCGAGAAACGCAGTTTTTTCAAACTCTTTTTTGATTTTCTTAGAAATCTGCCGGTGCAACGGGTTTCTCACCAAACAAAATGCGGAGAAGAACGAGCTTCTCCGCAGGTGATTTCATGCACTATACGAGCAGGTATATGGTGGTATGGCAGTGGTGCGGTGTCAAGAAACCGCAATCAGTCCGCTTAAAGCCGCAGACTGTGTCTAGAAACCGTGAGCCGTAAGTGCTGCATCCAGACGATTCAACGCTTCCTCAATCTCGACGCGAGGGGCTGCCAAATTCCAACGCTTGAAACCCTGGGCAGCCTCGCCAAAGAAGACTCCGTCGGTGAAGAAAATCTGAGCCTCAAACTGCAACAGGTGGTCAAGCTCTTCTGGAGCAAGGCCAAGGTCTCTGAAATCAAGCCACTGAAGGTAGGTTCCCGTGATTGGTGCGAGTTTCACGCGAGGATGTTTGGTGGCGAAGAAGTCCAGGACCAACTTCTGGTTATCGTCAACAGCCCTGATGCATGCATCCAGCCATGCCCCACCCTTGCTATAAGCCAGCTCACAGGCCTTGAAGCTGATTGGATTGCATGAGGTGGTCTCTC
>USKU01000038.1 GCA_900555335.1 uncultured Atopobium sp.
AAGAATGCCTCTTGAGGCACTTCGACCGAGCCAATCTGCTTCATGCGCTTCTTACCTTCTTTTTGCTTCTCGAGCAGCTTGCGCTTTCTGGAAATGTCGCCGCCGTAGCACTTGGCTAAGACGTCCTTTCTACGCGCGCGAACAGTAGAACGAGAGATGATTTTATTGCCAATTGCACCCTGAATAGGAACCTCAAAAAGTTGCTGTGGAATAATGCCTTTAAGCCTGTCGCAAAGACCACGAGCAAGATCGTATGCTTTGTCTTTGTGAACAATAAACGAGAGCGCATCAACGACGTCTCCAGCAAGCAAGATATCAAGCTTAACCAGGTCAGAAGTGCGATACGAATCAAACTCATAGTCAAGTGAGGCATAACCTTTGGTTCTACTCTTAAGCTGGTCAAAGAAGTCCAGGATAAGCTCGGCCAAAGGAATGCTAAAGATCATCTCGACGGACTTATCAGACAGATACACCATGTCTTCAGATACGCCACGATGATCAACAACAAGCTGCATAACCGTACCAACATACTCAGGAGGCACAATAATCTTTGCCTTAAGGTATGGCTCATCAATGCGGTCAATCTTGGTAACCTCTGGAAGATCTTGAGGACTGGTAATCTCAATCATAGTTCCATCGGTCTTATAGACGTGATAGTCAACAGAGGGACTGGTAGCAATCAAGTCCAGGTCAAACTCACGCTCAAGACGTTCTTTGACAACCTCCATGTGGAGAAGACCCAAAAAGCCTACTCTGAAGCCAAATCCCAAAGCAACGGACGTCTCTGGCGACCACGTAAGTGACGGATCGTTAACGTGCAACTTATCAAGTGCGTCACGGAGATTCTCGTATTGCTTGTTATCAACCGGGAAAAGACCGGTAAATACCATTGGTTTTGCCTCGCGGTAACCTGGCAGTGGTTCTGAACAAGGATTTTGCTTGTAGGTAAGCGTATCTCCAACGCGAACAGCTTCAGGGTCTTTGAGGCCAGTGACCACATAGCCAACCTCACCAACAGAAAGCTGGTCAACAGCCATCTCAAGAGGTCTCTTAGCACCAACTTCTTCAACAAGAAAAGGCACAGATCCCTGCATCATAAGAAGCTGGTCGCCAGCTTTGATTGAACCATCAAAAACACGCACGGTTGCAACGACGCCTCTGAATTGGTCAAAATATGAGTCAAGAATAAGCGCCTTAAGTGGAGCTGTAGGGTCTCCCTTTGGAGGAGAAACCAAATACACCAAAGCCTCAAGGAGCTCGTGAATACCCTCACCTGTCTTACCGGAGACACATACCGCATCATCAGCCGGGATAGCAAGAACATCTTCAATTTCTGCACGTACCTCTTCAGGTCGAGCAGATGGAAGGTCAATCTTATTGATTGCAGGAACAATATCCAGGTTAGCGTTCATGGCCAGCATGGCGTTTGAAACAGTCTGTGCCTCAACGCCTTGCGTTGCATCAACAACCAGCACTGCACCCTCACAAGCAGCCAAAGACCTTGAGACCTCATAGGTAAAGTCAACGTGGCCTGGGGTGTCAATCAGGTTGAACTGATAGCGCTCTCCGTCATCTGCGTCATACATGACGCGAACTGCGTTTGATTTAATGGTAATTCCACGCTCACGCTCAATGTCCATAGTGTCCAAGAGCTGTGACTCCATATCGCGTTCTTCAACGGTATGAGTAAGCTCCAAAATACGGTCACTGATGGTAGATTTACCGTGATCGATGTGCGCAACAATAGAGAAGTTGCGAATATGTGAAGTATCCTGTGTATTCATAAGGAAAATAATAGCGTAAACTACCCCCTTCGTGCTATACTTCAACAGCTGCCTCAAACGTGTCTCAGCGAAGAGGCCTCACATAGTAAACACCGAAAGGAACCGCACGTGGCTAACATCAAGTCTCAGAAGAAGCGTATTCTCACCGCTGAGAAGGCACGCCAGCGCAACAAGGCTGTCCGTTCCGAGCTTAAGACTGCTATTAAGGCAGTTCGCACTGCTGTTGAGGCAGGCCAGCTTGAGGACGCACAGGTTGCAGCTAACAAGGCATCCCGCCTTCTTGACAAGGCTGCTTCTAAGGGCATCGTACACAAGAATCAGGCTGCTCAGCGTAAGAGCGGCGTTCAGAAGCTTGTTAACACCCTTAAGTAGTTCTTATCTACTTTTAAACTTTTTAAAACGGACTCCTTGGAGTCCGTTTTTTCTTACCTGAATTCTTTGAATCTACACATTTGCGACGCCGCACAGAGCAAAGATAAGCTTGGTCATTGTGGTTGTTTTATCTTCTCCACTCTTAAGACCACGTTCTGCATCTGCACAGAGGCCCAGAATATGTTCAAGCTCGCCATCTGCAAATTGACGCGCCCATCGTGCATAATTTCTTACTTGCCAGTCCTGCTTGCCCAAAACTGGAGCAATTTCCCGTTCTGTACCTCGCTTAACCATAGACCTGGCGCAAATAAGCTCTCTTACGCGTCCAGTCATAAGTGACAGATTTCCAATCGCTCCCGATTCATCCATCTGACTATAAAGCTCCAAAGCCTTTTGAGCATTTCTCGCTGATAAGCTGTCGAGAAAATCCCACGGCTTGACCTCAACCACTCGTGCAACATGAGTCTCTACAAACTGAACGTCAATTGCACCAGGACGACCCAACAGAGCTGCTAGAGATTTAATCTGAGAATCGAGCATGGTGGTATTATCGCCAACACGACTTACAAGTTCATTAGCCACATTTGCTGGAATTTGTAGCCCATACTTTCTTCCAAGATCTCCTATATATTTAGGCAATTCACTTCTGGTCATTGCACCGCAATTAATAACTGCGAGCTTACCTAAAGCGTCAACTGCTTTGTAGAGCCTTGTTGTTTTGGCAAGTTTACTTGCAGAAAGCATCAGCGTAGTAGTTGGATTGGGGTTCTTTAGATACTCAACAAGAGCCTCTGACACAGACTTAGGCAATTTACCTGCATCATCAATGACAACAATTCGTCTAGAATCACCCATAGGAAGTGTTTGAGCGGATGACAGAACAGATTCTGGAGTCAGCTCAGCACTTACAGAAATCTCATCAAGATTAAACGTAATAAAACTCTGGTTAAGACGGCTTGTAAGTTTGTCTATAGCCCTCGCACGCTTCATCTCATCAGGGCCAACAGCCAAATATGCAGCTAGTAGCTTAGCCTGCTCCGCCATCTTTTTCCTCCTCTAAATCTGTATCTACTTTAGCATGTTGCACACTTACCCTAGGTCCATGTTCTCCGGGAAATACGGTGACGTCTCCATAATCTTTTGTGCAATAAAACCTTGCGCCAACACCCTCTAAGATATCCACCGCTTCCTGTTTAGGATGACCATAACGATTATTCTTTCCAGCACTTGCAATTGCTACCTCGGGTTTTAGCGCACGAGCAGTTTCTGGATAAAGCGACTTTGCTGCACCATGATGTCCAACTTTTAAGAAATCTATATCGCCTACATCGCCTGAATCCACCGTCTCTTTTGTCTGATCTCTTTCAGCGTCTCCCGTTAAAAGCGTAGTTAAGGTATTTTGCCCGTCGTTATACGTCACATAGAGCTCAACCGACGCATTATTAGCTTCTTTAGCTTTGTATCCCCTATGTGGCCACACAACGCGAATATGAAAGCGACCAACATCAAATTCATCACCATATAAAACTTCATAGGAGCTGCTGCCGGAAATCCTCTGAATAGCTCTCTGAAGCTCAGGTTTTTCTTGTTTTGTTATTCCTTCTCCAACTAATACCCGACCTGCTTTCACCGAACCAACCATATACCTCACGCCACCAGCATGATCCTCATCAAGATGTGTGAGCAAAATAGCATCAAGATATGAGATATGTTGTCGCTCTAGAGCGTCATTAACCACATCTCCCACACTCGTGTCTACGAGCAGAGAATGCGCGCCGTCACTGAGCAATATGGCATCTCCTTGGCCAATATCCATCACACAAATTCTTGTTGGCGAGAAAAACTTCCAGTAAATACTTAAACCCAAAATAAGCATAACTACCATTGAACATATGCCAACTAAAACTGACCTTTTCCCCTTAGGCCAAAACAAATAAAGCGCTACCATTGCTGCAAAAACAGCCAAAGACACTATCCAACTAATGTCAGTTAACGACACGCTTGCAAAAGATCTTTCGGATAAAAAAGAAGTAAGAGTCTCTATAAACTGACCAAGAAAATCCACAAGGCAGAAAGCAACATCTTGAGCTGGTTTAAACCAACATAAAGCTATTGCCCCAATTCCAAATAAGCTCAGAAGAGAAAATAAACTTGTAATCAGTGCACTTGAAAGAGGAGCAAGTAAAGAAAAATGACCAAAGTACATGCAAGAAATTGGAAGGCACGAAAGCTGAGCAACGGTTGTGGCACACATAGTGTTTCGTACGTCAGAAAACGGTTTTCTAAGAATCTTCTGTATTATTCCATATCCAGATATGTGAAAAGCAATTTTTGCATAGTACTGAGCAAGACCGCCGTAGATATTCATGCCAAAAATACATGCTAAAGACAAAGTGAACGCAATATTCACACTTAGCTGTGGATCTATACAAAGCATAAATAATGCAACGATAGAAACTGCTGAGAGCGTATGGTTTTTTCTTCCCACATATTGCATTACGTATTTTTGTTCAACAAGAAGTATTGCCCTCATTGCAGACGCAGGTAATCCACAGAAAAGCGCGTAGCTACTGAGTAAAAATAAATTCACTACCCCTCTTAAAAGAGGTTTTATCGTTAGCTTTTTAAGAAAAGCGTCAATAAAAGCAGAGAGAATTACCATGTGACAACTAGAAATTGCAATGAGATGCATTAGACCGCAACGCATAAATATTCTAGGAATGTTAAAGCTATACAAGCTAGGCCTATAGGCACAAAGACCACATGCAACTAACGCTCGACCAAAGCTCTGTTCTGGTTGGAGTTGAGAAATACAGTTTTCTCTAAATTGAGCAACTTCTCCAATAATTCCCTCATCATAAGATGTGGAATTTATCTTGGTTATTTGAATTGAACCAAGTACTCCTCTCTTAAATTGTTCTTCTGAAAACTCCTTATCTTTATAGTGTGTAAACCTGCCTTCACAACAAAGATGCGTTTCTCGCAAGAATGGTTCCTTGGCATGTAGCCCCACAGATCCAATGCATCTACCCTGGTACATGACGTTTGCCTGACCAGTCCATGTATGATTTTTATAGACTAAATCTCTTGATACGACTAATTCAAAATTATGTATAGCGGTTGACTCTAAAAGATCCACCGATGTCATTTGACTGACATATATAAAGGAAGATCTGATTAGGATTATTACAAGTGAAAGTAATACCACTCCAACAGTCATAAGGCTGGTATGCGCGTACTTTACATACCAAAGTCCTAATGCCGCCGCCATACAGCTTCCTAAAATCTGAAGCAAAATAGTATCAAGCGTTGTGTTTCTCGCGATAAAAACTTGCAGCCATACGCAAACAAATAGCAAGATACAAAGGCTATACGGAATAAAAGGCCTAGTGGGTTGTTCTATCACCTTAGACACGAATATTGTCCTTGAGCTGATCAAACTTTTTCTGGCCAATTCCAGAAACACGCATCAAATCTTCAGTTGTTTTAAAAGGTCCGTTCTTTTGTCTGTCTGCAACAATTCGCTGAGCTAGCCCTTCTCCCACACCTTGAAGCTTGGTTAATTCTTCTACAGTTGCTCGATTAATATCTACAACTGTCTTTTTATCTCTCTTCGTATTTGTTTGCTTATTGCTTGTGGCTTTGTTTTGCTCTGGCTGTTGAATCTCTGGTGGCGGCTCTTCTCCCTTTTTAGGAATATATATTTTTTGACCATCTTCAACAGGAGCCGCTAGATTAATCCCTTGCCCGTTTGCATCTTCAGTTAAACCTCCTGCTATTTGAATAGCATCATTCACGCGTGGGTTTGCCATTTGTAGAGCGTAAAGTCCTGGTGACTTAACAGCTCCATCAACATGAACCATCATTTGAGGAGAAGCTTCTTTAATCTTATGATCAGCTCCTGGCTGATCTGTAGCATTATCTTCTTCCGTATGTTGTGGATTTTCTGTAACAGTCACTCCTTGCGTAGAGTCTGCTTGATTATGCGATCTATCAAAAGACTCCGATGTTCCAGCAGAAATTATTCCAATTAATACAACTCCTGACACAACAGCTAGGACAACCACAGCGGCAACCGCTATGAGTTGTTGCTGAGATAGATTAAACCTTCTCATCAATTTATTAATTACTTGAGTGCGGTTATTTGAAATCTGAGCCATACAATCACCTCAGATTTATATTCAACTATTAGGTTAATGAGAAGCACTACTTTTAAAGATTCATCTAATAGCTTTGTCCAAAAACTGCTGGTAATCTGACACAGTTATCAACAATTGCCAGATATATTGCACAAACTAACAAGAACAGAATTGCTCTAAATAAGATTATCAAACCACTCGCATAAAAAATCCGCCCTTTTACGGGGCGGATTCTAAAAATGCATCTGAGCAAAGCGATCAAAAGTTTTGAGCAGTGAAAATATCCTAGTCAGCAATAAACTCTGCAAGAGCAAGTTCTTTATGACGAGCAGCAAGCTTTTTAGGTGGCTTATATGAAGGACACTGACTAAAGTCAATGTACTCAATATGCTGCATAAGGTCATCGATCATTGCTTCATGATCAAAGGAATTCCATGCTTCAAGAACTTCTCGCATTCTTGCATGAGTCTCAGGACGGCGAGGCATAAACAATGTGCAGCAATCTGGAGCCGTCTGCGTTGAGATATCAAACGTGTTGATATCTTGGGCGCGACGGATGATTTCTTGCTTGTCAGAGCCAATCAGAGGCCTCAAAACAGGTATGGTGACTGCCTCGTTGACAGCAGCAATGTTATCAAGCGTCTGAGATGCAACTTGACCAAGTGACTCACCTGTTACCAGTGCCTTAGCACCCTCAAGCTCTGCAATCTTCTGTGCAATGGTGTACATCACGCGACGATACATAATGACACGAAGAGCCTGTGGAACAGCAAGGGAAATCTCACGCTGGTGCTCGCCAAAGGGCACAACATACATTCTGCCAATAAGACCAGCAGGCTCAAGAGCCTCAATGATATCCTGGCACAGATATTCGCTGGTATCGGAAGTCATAGGGCGTCCAGAGAAGTGAACAGGAATAACTGTAGCTCCCCTACGACCAACCATCCATGTGGCAACAGGCGAATCTATACCGCTAGAAAGAAGCGACACAACCTTACCCGCAGTACCAACAGGAAGACCGCCAACGCCGTGAATAGATGCAGCGTAAACGTATGCATTACCCTGAACAACGTGTACATAGACCGTCATATCCGGATTATGCATCTGAACTTTTTTATCAGGGAAATTCTCGCAAAGGACTGCGCCTACAAGCTGGTTAATCTCAATGGAATGCTTTGGATAGACCGTTGAGGAACGACGAGCATGCACTTTAAACGTAGTAAAGTCACCGGACTCCCCCAGCGCCTTCACGGCGGCGTTACAAAACTCCTGCTCATCTAAGCCACAACGATACGCCAAAGAAGCACGCGCAACGCCAGGAACCTGGGCCACAGCATGTTGCAGCTCTTCAGTTGCTTGTTTATCAGTGGTTTCTACAAGAAGGTAGCCAGAAATGCGAGAAACCCCCGCCACTGGAAAGTGTCGGAGGGCTCGTCGCAAATTTGTTACCAACTGATTTTCAAAAGTGGATCGGTTCTTACCCTTTAAACCAATTTCGTGGTAGTGAACCAGACATACTCTTTCAGTCATAACTCTTAGTAAACGATGGTGTTCTCGCCCTTAATTGCCTCGTCAAAAGAATCTTTAACAAAGCCAAGGGTACCGTCGTTAATCTCTTTCATAGCAATAGAGACAGAATCTTTACCACTTGCAACAGTAGTAATGTCATCAAAATCCTGAACAGCGGTTACACGCAGGTGCTGACCGTGAAGCATATTGTTAATATCGCAAGCACGCTTAGAAGCAAGAGAGCAAAGCAAGAATGGATTCTGCTCAGTCTTCTGAAGCAGGCTGTCAATCTCAGGCTTAATAACAGACATTAAAGCTGACCTCCGTCTGATTCATAGTCATCAAAAACTTCCTCGAGCTTGCTCAGAGCAGTCTCAAGGTTGTCGTTCACAATGCAAACAGTATAGTCGTTTGCATGCTCCATTTCACGCGAAGCATTAGAAAGTCTCGTAGAAATGGTCTTCTCGTCTTCTGTACCACGACCTCTAAGGCGCTGCTCAAGCTCTTCAAATGAAGGTGGCTTAATAAAGACGAGAATGGCGTTGGGATATTGTTTGTGGACCATAAGTCCACCCTGAACGTCAATCTCTAGAACAACAGACTGACCTGCAGAAATTAGGCGATCAACCTCGGATTTGAGCGTGCCATAGCAATGGCCATGAACATGAGCCCACTCAAGGAATTCACCAGCATCAACGCGCTTTTTAAATTCTTCATCGGAGAGAAAATAATACGCAACTCCATCGACTTCTCCTGGTCGTGGAGAGCGTGTAGTAGCCGAAACCGTCAGGCCTAGGTTTGGGCGCTTGTCCCTCAACAGAGAGACAAGCGTTCCTTTTCCTACACCTGACGGTCCAGATACTACAAAAAGTTTGGCTGAACGAGCCACTACTTGGTCAGTGCCTCGAGGAGCTGCTCACGCTGACGAGCGCCAAGGCCCTTAACGCGGCGAGTTGCGGAAATTCCGAGCTCGTCCATAATCTTTGCTGCCTTTGCCTTGCCATAGCCAGGAAGGGACTCGATAAGAGCGGAAACCTTCATACGCTCAGCAATAGGATCGGTAGAATCAAGGACCTCTTTAAGGGAGACCTTACCAGTCTTAACCTTCTCGCGAAGCTCTGCACGAGCGTGACGAGCCTGAGCTGCCTTCTCAAGTGCTGCCTTGCGCTGCTCATCGGTAAGTGTAGGTAGAGCCATTGTTCCTCCAAACATCGTTTTCGTACTTCATATACGAAACTCAATTTAATGTGCCTTTTGCACTTCAGCAAAATAGTTTGCCACATAACACGTTATTTACAAGGGGTTTTTTAATATTTCCGCATCAAAAACCACCTGTTCACCACAATTCCAACAACTTCCGTTAATTTTTAAGCTCAGAAACGATGGCTTCAAATGCTTCGACTGGATCGTTTGCGCAGGTAATTGGCCTACCAACCACCAATTTGCTTGCTCCAGCCTTAATTGCTGCTGAAGGAGTGGAAATTCTGACCTGATCGCCCTTCTCGGCACCTTCTGGACGTACTCCGGGGGTCACGATGAGCGCATTTGGTCCCAAAAGCTCTCTCATCTCCTGTGCTTCCTGAGGCGAGCAGACAATTCCGTCAGCACCTGCGTTGTAAGAAAGAGACGCCAAACGAGCAACTTCATCCTTAATAGATCCGTCTACGCCAATGGAGTGGAGTGCGTCCTCATCCATGCTGGTAAGCACAGAAATAGCCACCAGTTTGGTGCGGCCAGACTCATCAACGCCACGCTCTGCTGCAGCCTCTTCTGCACCCTCTCGACCAGCAGAAATCATCTGAGCGGTTCCCAGGCCATGGATAGATAAGATGTCTGCACCAGAAAGCGATGCAGAGTGGACAGCACCTTTGACCTGGAATGGAATGTCATGCACCTTGAGGTCAAGAAACACCTTGAAGCCACGTGCGTGCATCTCATCTACCATCGAGGGTCCGTAGCGATAAAAGAGCGTCATGCCAACCTTAACCCAACGTGCGTGGCCGGCGAGAAGATCGGTGAGCTCCAAAGCTCTTTCTCTTGTGCAATCAAGCGCAACAATAACGGCGTCGCGTGCCTGCTCGTCTGTTAGCATTCAACAGCTCCAATCAGCTCGTGGATGTCAGATACTCCCTGAGACTTTGCCCAGTCAGTAAGCTCGTTCAGAATACGTGGAGCACACATTGGGTCGTAAAGGTTTGCAGAACCCACCGAGACAGCCGTAGCGCCCGCTAGGATAAACTCTGCAGCATCCTCGCCCGTTTCTACGCCGCCAACGCCGCAAATAGGAATAGAAACCGCACTTGCGCACTCCCAAACCATGCGAACTGCAGCGTTATGGCAGAGAGGACCACTCAGGCCGCCAGTTGGCTTAGAGAGCCTGCTCTTTCTGGTGTGGACGTTAATTGACATGCCTGGAATAGAGTTGATGAGCGTAAGACCATCAGCGCCTGCGGCCTCAAAAGCCTTACCAATCTCGGCAACATTGACGGGAGCCATCTTAACCAGAATGGGCAGCTTTGTCAG
The DNA here is from genome assembly GCA_900555335.1 of uncultured Atopobium sp. Lineage (GTDB taxonomy): Bacteria > Actinomycetota > Coriobacteriia > Coriobacteriales > Atopobiaceae > Lancefieldella. The sequence continues at coordinate 10,328 of USKU01000038.1, forward strand.
AGGACGAACTGCCTTCATAATCTCTGTGGCCTGCTCTGGAGTACCGCCCAGGGGCTTACCGCCCTTCTCGAGATTTGGACAACTCACGTTAAGCTCAATAGCTGAGATGTGTGGATTAAGCTCTTCAAGGCGCTCGACAACGTCAATCATCTCCTGAACGGAGTGTGCCGCCATCTGCATGATGACGCGCGTACCACGGCCTTCAAGATCTTTCATGTAGTCATCAGTGTGGGCGATAAAATCGTCCACTCCAGGGTTAGCAAGGCCAACGCTGTTCATCATGCCGCCGTTGAGCTCGCACATACGAGGAGCTGGGTTTCCTTCCCAAGGAACGCGGGCAACACCCTTCATAGTGATGGCGCCAAGCAGAGAAACGTCGTAGAAACCCTCAAACTGCCAACCGTAGCCAAAGGTACCCGCAGCAGTATTGATAGGATTTTTCATCTGGATACCGCCCAGATTAACGGCCATTTTTACCTGATCTACCATGCGATCTCCTTTGCCTCAAAAACAGGTCCAACCATGCAAGCAGACGCATAGCCGCCCTTAGCAAGTGGGACATTGCAGGTGTTGCATGCGCCAAAGGCGCAGCTCATCATACGCTCCATAGAAACCTGGCAGGCAACGTTATTGGCAATTGCAAGCTTGGCCACGCTTCTCATCATAGGCTCTGGACCGCAGGTATACACAGCGTCCCAAACACCTTGACTTAGAGGTTCCTCCAAAGCTGCTGTTACAAAGCCCTTAGTACCCTTAGAACCGTCATCCGTTGTGACGTACACGTTCTGTGCGCCCAAGGCGAGAAGATCTTCTTC
>USKU01000039.1 GCA_900555335.1 uncultured Atopobium sp.
CTGCTTTCAACGGATAGGACTATTGAGCCAGTTGTGTTGACTCGCCACCGTGAGGGGATTGACGAGTAATGATTCCGGGATCTAAGGGCAGACATCCAAGCTTTAAGCGCGGCCTTCTCTTTGCACTACAGGGCGCTCGTCAAGCATTTGCTCAGGAAGCAAACTTGCGTCGTATGGCAGTTGCTGCTGTAGTGACCGTGCTTGTGGGATTGTTTGTCGGCTTAGATGCGCTGAGCTGGGCACTTGTTCTTGCTTGTATTGGTTTGGTTTTAACCACAGAACTTCTCAATACAGCAATAGAAACCGTGGTAGATCTGGTTTCTCCAGAGTTTCACCCCATGGCTGGTAAAGCTAAAGATATTGCGGCAGCTGCATCATGCTGCATTAGTATTACGGCAGCCCTTATAGGACTTTTGATCTTCTCGCGTGCAATTTTTCATTGGTAAGTTGGAGGACATATGACCGCCAATTCAGTTTCTGAAAATACTTCATCTGAGGCCACTCCCTTTAGGAGCGGTTTTGTTGCTTTAGTTGGTCGCCCAAGCGTTGGCAAGTCTACGCTTTTGAACGCTTGTATGGGCCAGAAAGTGGCTATCGCAAGCCCTGTTGCCCAGACTACGCGTCGTCGCTTTAGAGCAGTGATAAACGGAGATAACTCCCAGCTTGTCATTGTAGATACTCCAGGCCTTCACAAGCCTAAAGATGCTCTTGGAAAAGAGCTCAATAAGGCCGCGCTGGGAGAACTCAACGACGCTGACGTAATTGCTTTTTTGATTGACGCCACTAAGCCCGTTGGCCGTGGTGATGAGTGGGTTGCCAATCATGTTGAGCAGGCGCACGCCGCCTTTAAGCTGCTGGTTATAACTAAGGCAGATATTGCAACGCCAGAGCAGGTGTCGGAGCAGCTTGAGGCTGCACAAGCTCTTGCTCACTTTGATGACGTGCTTGTTGTTTCTGCTCCGGAAGACTTTAATATTCAGGCATTTATTTCGCTTGTTTCTGAGCATCTTCCCGAGGGTCCTATGTGGTTTCCAGAGGATATGGAGACTGATGCCTTGCCAGAAGACCTGGTGGCAGAGTTTGTCCGCGAGAAGTTATTGCTCAACCTTCGTCAGGAAGTTCCTCATTCTGTTGCCGTTGTCTGCGATTCGTATGAGGTGGCAACAGATGGTCACTTATCCATTTCTGCCACCATTTTGGTTGAGCGAGAAGGACAAAAGGGTATTGTTGTCGGCCAGGGTGGTTCCATGATTAAGCGCGTTGGCGTCGAGGCTAGAAAAGACCTGGAAAAACTGTTTGGTCGCAAGGTTTACCTTGACCTTCAGGTTCGCGTTCAGCCTCTCTGGAGGCGTGATGCCAACGAGATTAAGCGCTTAGGCTACTCAACTGAGGATTAGTTGTGCCTGGTAGAAAGACCACGCGTCTTAAAGCAATTGTGCTTGATAGAACAAAACTTGCCGAGCAAGACCTCATCTTAACCATGCTTTCTGATTCGGGAGAAGAACGACGAGCTGTCGCAAAGGGTGCCAGAAAGCCAGGCGGTCGCTTTGCTGCTCGTGTTGAACTGTTTTGCGAGCTAGACGTGTTGCTGGCAGAAGGTCGCTCGCTTGACATCTTGTCCGAGGCAACCTTGCTTGAACCACATGCAACGCTTCGAGGCGATCTCTCTAAGGTGGCGGCTGCGTCAGCTATCTGTGAAGTCGCGCGTTTTTCGTGTATCGACGGCGTCGAAGACGCGTTTCTCTATCCACTGCTCTCTCGCGCTCTCAGAGCCTGCGAAGAAGTAGCTGACGAGAAACACTTAGATCTTGTTGTTGCTGCTTATGTGTTTAAGGTTTTGGCACATGAAGGCTGGCGCCCTGAGTTGGAATCGTGCATTGCCTGTGGAGATAAAGCTCTGACGTACTTCTCGCCAGCTGCTGGTGGCGCATTGTGTGGAAGTTGTGCGCATGAGATTGAGGGTGCTCTTGAGGTGACCCCGCTTGAGCTCTTGTGGCTCTCATCACTTCTAAAACTTACCTTTGACCAGCTTGTTGTTGCCGAGATTGCTCCAGAAACTGCGCTCTTTTTGCTCACCAGTGCGCATATTTGGGCGGCTACACACCTTGAAGCACGTCTGAAGGCATTTGAATTTTTGCTCAGTATCTAGCTGAAGTGTATTTTTACTAGCAAAGTTCACCAGTAACTGGTATCCTCTTGTAGGTTATTTCCTTGTTCTTAGGGGCTAGTCACTGCCGGCTACCTTCTCAGTACAAGGAGTATTCAACGCGAAAGGCGGTTTATTATGGCAGTAACTAAGGATCGTAAGGCTGAGCTCATCAAGCAGTACGGCAAGGACGAGAAGGACTCCGGTTCCGCACAGGTTCAGGTTGCTCTTCTTACTGAGCGTATTCGTCAGCTCACCGACCACATGAAGTCCCACCAGAAGGACTTCCACACTCGTCGTGGTCTTCTGATGCTCGTTGGTAAGCGTCGTCGTCTTCTTTCTTACATCAAGTCGAACGACATTGAAGAGTACCGTACTCTTATTGCTTCCCTGGGTATCCGCGACAACATCCAGTAAGTTGGCTTTTTAGGGCGCCGTCTGGCGCCCTTTATGTTTGAGGCCCGTTTGCAATGGGGCAAACGGAGATAGAAGAGGAAAGAAATGACTAAAGTAACTCACGAATTTGACCTCTACGGTAAGCACTACACCCTTGAGGCTGGTGAGCTCGCAAAGCAGGCAACAGGTGCCTGTATCGTTAAGTGCGGCGATTCCACCGTACTTCTCACTGCAGTGGTTTCCAAGGAGCGCAAAGATTACGACTTCTTCCCACTGACTGTTGATTTTATTGAGAAAATGTACGCAGTTGGTCGTGTTCCTGGTGGCTACCTCAAGCGCGAGGCTCGTCCATCCGAGAAGGCAACCCTTACTGCTCGTATGATTGACCGTCCTCTGCGTCCTTCCTTCCCAGAAGGTTTCCGCAATGAGGTTCAGATTGTTGCAACTTCTCTTGTTGCCGATCAGGTAAACGCTGTTGATACCATCTCTGTCATGGGCGCATCCGCTGCTCTGGCTGTTGGTGGCGTTCCTTTTGAGGGACCACTTGCGTGCGTCCGTATTGGTCGCAATGCTGATACTGGTGAGTTCCTGGTTAACCCAACCTACGAAGAGCGCGATCACTCTGATCTTGATCTTGAGCTTGGCGGCTCTTCAACCTTCATTTCCATGCTTGAGGCTGGCGCAGACGAGATCTCCGAAGAGGATATGCTCTCTGCTATGGCATTTGGCCAGGAGGCAATTGCAGCATTCTGCGAGGAGCAGAAGAAGTTCATTGCTAAGTGGGAAGAGGTTAACGGTCCTATCGTTAAGCGCGAGTACATCCTTGACGAGCCCATCGCTGAGGTCCACGACCGCATCTTTGCCTACTACGACCAGATGAGCGCTGCTCTTAAGGATGCTGACAAGCAGTCCCGCATGCAGAAGGTTGCTGACCTGATGGATGAGATCAAGGCTCAGTTCACCGAGGAGGAGCAGGAGCTTTGGAGCCGCGCTATTGCCGTTGAGCTCAAGGGTCTTGAGAAGCACGCTATGCGCGTCATGGTTGTTGAGACCGGCGAGCGCGTTGACGGTCGTGTTGCAGACGAGATCCGTCCAATCATGGTCAAGCCTGATTACCTGCCACTTGTTCACGGTTCTGGTCTTTTCCAGCGTGGTCAGACTCAGGTTCTCTCCATTTGTACGCTTGGCATGCTCAACGAGTGGCAGCGTCTTGACACCATTGAGCCAATGGACGGCAAGCGCTACATTCACCACTACAACTTCCCTCCATTCTGCACCGGTGAAACTGGCCGTATGGGCAGCCCAAAGCGCCGTGAGATTGGTCACGGAGCTCTTGCAGAGCGCGCACTTCTGCCTGTCATTCCTTCTGAGGAAGAGTTCCCTTACACCATCCGCGTTGTCTCTGAGGTAATGGAGTCCAACGGTTCTTCTTCCATGGCTTCCACCTGCGGTTCTACGCTTTCCCTTATGGATGCAGGTGTTCCTCTGAAGCGTCCTGTTTCTGGTGTTGCAATGGGTCTTATCCAGGAGAACGGCAAGACTGTTGTTCTTACTGATATCCAGGGTCTTGAGGACTTCCTTGGCGATATGGACTTCAAGGTCTGCGGTACCACCAAGGGTATTACTGCAATGCAGATGGACAACAAGGCAACCGGCCTTACTCCAGAGATTCTGCGCAACGCACTTCTTCAGGCTCAAGAGGGTCGTATGTTCATCTTGGACAAGATGCTCGAGCAGATTCCTGCACCTCGTACTGAGACCAAAGAGACCGCTCCACAGATCATCTCGCTTTCTATTCCAACCGATAAGATTCGCGACGTCATCGGCTCTGGTGGCAAGGTTATCCGCGGTATCCAGGAGGATACGGGCGCAACCGTTGACATCCAGGAGGATGGCACCGTCTTTATCGCTGGTACTAACGGTGCTGCCGAGGCTGCTGCAGAGCGCATCAAGGCTATTGTTAAGGTTCCAGAGGTAGGCGAGGAGTACACTGGTCGCGTCGTTGGTCTTCAGCCATTCGGCGCCTTTGTTGAGCTCCTTCCTGGCAAGGACGGTCTGCTTCATATTTCCCGTGTTGCACAGGGACGTGTTGAGAAGATCGAGGATGTCCTGGCTGTTGGCGACGAGGTTAAGGTTCAGGTCCTTGAGGTAGACGAGAAGGGCAAGATTTCTCTTGACCGTCTTGATAAGCCAGAGGCACCACAAGGTGCTCCAAAGAAGGACCGTGAGGAGCGTCGCCCACGTCGTCAGAACAACGACAACGGCAACTCTGAGCGCAGGCAGCCACGTCGTCACCACGACGCATAAGGCACGCTCAAACTCAATGGGTTTCTCGCCACGCGAGGTCTTATAAAACATGAGGTATTGAAGAGAGCTTCGATGCATGTCGGAGCTCTCTTGTTATTCTGTTGAGATTTTGATTCTTTGGGAATATATAGCGTAATACGTGCAGATTTTTTATATAATTAAACAACATGTAGATTTTGCAAAAAGTCTTAGAGACGGCCCTTTGGGGTTGCGTCTGTTATAGAAAGTTATTTGAAAGGAAAGCGTTTTAATGCCTAAGAAAGACCCAGCTCTTAAAGTCATTCCTATGGGCGGACTTGATGGCATTGGCAAGAACATGACCGTTTTTGAATACGGTAATGATATGGTGCTTGTTGATGCTGGTTTAATGTTCCCAGATGACGAACAGCCTGGTATTGACCTAGTTTTGCCAGACTACACCTATGTACTTGAAAATGAAGATAAGCTTCGCGGTATTTTGATTACCCACGGTCACGAGGATCACATTGGTGCTCTTCCGTACCTGCTTATGGACCTTACTCGTAAGGTGCCAATCTATTCCAGCAAGCTCTCGCTTGGCTTTATTGAAGGCAAGCTTGCTGAGCACAAGATTGTGGGTACCAAGCTTCGTGAGGTTACTGATGGCTCAAAGGTCCAGCTTGGTGCCTTTGACATCACGTTCTTCTCGATGACTCACTCTATTCCTGCAGCTTTTGGTATTCATATGAAGACCCCTGCAGGAACCCTTATTCACTCCGGTGACTTTAAGCTTGATCAGACTCCAATTGATGGCGTCCGTCCAAACTACGCCGCTATCACCAAATTTGGCTCCGAGGGTCTTGACCTGTTGCTGTCTGACTCCACAAACGCCAACCGCCCCGGTATGACTCCATCCGAGGCTTCCGTTGGTGCAGCGCTTCGTCACATCATCAAAAATGCAACTGGTCGCGTCTTTGTGGCGTCGTTCTCAAGCCACATTCACCGTCTTCAGCAGGTATGTGATGCCTCTGTTGCGGTAAAGCGTAAGGTTGTTGTTACCGGTCGCTCTATGATTACCAACACAAAGGTTGCGCGTGAGCTTGGCTACCTCAACATTGCCGATAAAGACATCATTGATGCGTACGATGTTGATAAACTCGCAGATGATCGCATTGTTGTTCTGTGCACCGGTTCCCAGGGAGAGCCTCTGAGTGCTTTGGCACGCATGGCAAACGGAGAGCACAAGTCGCTTTCCATTCGTCCTCAGGACACCGTAATCATCTCTGCAACTCCTGTTCCAGGTAACGAGAAGAGCGTTCAGTCCATCATCAATGCGCTCTCTAAGATTGGTTGCGAGATTTACGACAAGTCAAAGGCACTTGTCCACGTTTCTGGCCATGGTAGCCAGGAAGAGCTCAAGCTTATGCTTGGTATGGCTCGTCCAAAGAATTTCATGCCTGTTCACGGTGAGGCTGTTCACCTGCGTGCTCACGCAGAACTTGCTCAGCAGATGGGTGTTCCTGCAAACCGCATCTTTATTCTGGATAACGGCGACACGCTTGAGATGAGAAACGGCAAGGTTACTCGTGGTAAGACCGTTGAGTCTGGCGTAGTGTACGTTGACGGCCTCTCTGTTACCGACGCTAACCCTGTTGTTCTTCGTGACCGTCAACGCCTTTCTCAGGACGGCATTGTTACCGCTGTGGTAACCCTTGTTGGTCGCAACCTGAGGCCAGGTGTTGTTGAGATTTCTGGCCGTGGTGTTTCATTTGCCGACGATGACGAGCTTATGAATGACGCGCAGAATCTTGTGAGAAATTCAATCGAGAAGGCCTCTAAGTCCGAAGGCGCAAACATTGAAGCAATGAGAAAAAGCGTTCGTAATGCCCTTTCTAACTTCCTTTGGAGCAAAACTCGTACTCGACCAATGGTTATTCCGGTCATTATGGAGGTATAAGCCCAATGCCCTCTAAACGCACCTCAAACGCAGCAAAAAGAAATTCTAGAAACGCCGCTTCTGCTCAGGCAGTAGGCTTGAGTCCACTGCAGAACGATATCATTGGTGTTGTTCTTGCAGTGGTTGCAATTGCTATGCTTTTGTCCATTATTGTCCCTTCTAACGCTGTTATTACTAGCGCAATGGGTCATGGGCTCAAGATCTGTTTTGGTACAGGAGCGCTACTTTTTCCCATTGCAGTATTTGTCTTTGCTATGACCTTCTTTATGCGTGATGATCAGGGAATCTCTACGCGTATTGCCATTGGTCTAACGCTGGACGTTCTTGCTGCCCTTGCTCTTATTTCACTTAACTTCCCAGGCGCCGAGGCTGCTCCAGATATGATTTTGGGCACAAAAATCCTAGAGGCTGCTGGTGGTTATGTGGGCGGAGGTATTGCTTGGGTTTTGCTGCGCTTTGTTGGCCGCGTAGTGGGCAATGTCCTTTTGGTTGGCTTTATTATTGCCGGTGTTGTTATCTGCGGCTTCTCCATCTCTGACATGGTTGAGCGCGTAAGCTTCCGCCTGGATGAAGCGCGCGAGAATCATCGCTACCGTAAAGAAGAGCGTGCTCTTGCAAATGAAGAGGCGCTCTACGCTGCAAATGCTCCACAGACTGCAAAGAAGCAGGGTAGACGTGGCGCAAACAACCAGTCTTCTCTCTTTGACGAGACTGGTGAAGGGGAGACCACTTATCTGGGCAATCGCAAGACTTCTGTCATTAAGCGTGATGCCCGTCTTTACGAGGAAGAAGAGGCGCAAGAGGATGCAGGAGATGCTCCTACTACGCTCATTGATAAGGCTAAGAATAAGCTGCGCTCTAAGAAGAAGGACCAGCCAGAAGATGCAGTTGTCGAGAAAAACGATGTTGCTGGAGCTGATGTTGCTCCTACAACAAAACAGGCTAAACCTAAGAGCAAGGCTAAAACGACGCCCGATTTTCTCGCCACACCTGACCAGCTCAAGAGGCCAGGCGACAACGATGAGTCGTATGAGCTGCCACCATTTACCATTCTGAAGTCAAATAAGAACTCGGCCACTTCTGCTGTAAGCGATGACGAGCTTGAAGCTACTGCTCAGAGACTCCAGGCTACGCTTGAAGAGTTTGGCCTTTCGAGCCAGGTAGTTGGTTGGACTGCGGGTCCTTCTGTCACTACGTTTAAGATTTCGATGGGCGAGGGAGAACGCGTCAACAAGATCACCAATCTTGAGGACGATATTGCGCTTTCACTTGCTGCAAAATCTGTTCGTATTTTTGCTCCAATTCCTGGAACTTCTCTGGTTGGTATTGAGATCCCTAACGAGAAAGCCCAGGCAGTCAATTTGGCTGACGTTCTTCCGTTTGCAAAAGGCGGTCCTCTTGAGTGCGCCTTTGGTCGCGATTCTGAGGGCAAGCCAATTGTTGTTGACCTTGCAAGTCTTCCTCACTTGCTGGTAGCAGGTACTACCGGTTCTGGTAAGTCTGTTCTGCTCAACGCCATTGTCATGTCTATGCTTATGCGTGCAACTCCTGAGCAGGTCCGACTTATTATGGTTGACCCAAAGCGCGTCGAGTTTACAGGCTACGCTGGCCTTCCACACCTGTATGTTCCAGTTGTTACCGAGCCAAGGCAGGCGGCAAGTGCGCTTCAGTGGGGCGTCACCGAGATGGAGCGTCGCCTTAAGGTATTTGAGCACTATAAAGTGCGTGACATTAAGACGTACAACAGAAATGTTGATGGTGATAAGTACGCTGATATGGAGAATCCTCCAAAGCATATGCCGTACTTTGTCATTGTCATCGACGAGCTTGCTGACCTTATGATGGTTGCGGGCAAAGACGTTGAGTCTTCCATTGTCCGTATTGCTCAGCTTGGTCGTGCTGCAGGTATTCACCTGATTGTTGCAACGCAGCGTCCTTCTGCAGATGTTGTAACTGGTCTAATCCGTGCAAACATCGATAACCGTGTTGCGCTCTCAGTTGATAACTCTTTGAACTCCCGCATTATTCTGGACCAAAAGGGTGCTGAGCAGCTGCTGGGTAAGGGTGACATGCTGGTTAAACTTCGTGGTAAGAAGCCTAATCGCGCACAGGGTTGCTGGGTCTCTGACGAGGAGATCGAGGAGACCGTTAAGTACATCCGCACTCAGCGCGTGGCCGAATATCACGACAACATCTTGACCGTTGCAACTCCAACACAGGCCGATGGCGTTGGGGGAGTTGGTGGTATGGCGCAGGCAGACGATCCGCTTATTTGGGAAGCTGCACGCATAATTGTGGATTCTCAGCTAGGTTCTACATCTAGTTTGCAAAGAGCGCTCTCTGTTGGGTATGCTCGTGCTGGTAGAATTATGGATATGCTTGAGGCAAAGGGTGTTGTTGGCCCTGCTAACGGATCAAAGCCTCGAGAAGTTCTTATTGATAAAGAAGCTCTTGAAGAGCTCAAAGTTCAAGACGCTGCCTATAGGGAGGTAGAGTAAGCATGCCACGCCCTCGTTTTAGTGAGATGCTCGTAGAACGTAGACGTCAGCTCGGGCTTTCTATCACTCAAGCATCAAAGATTCTTCGCCTCAAAGAGCAGGCACTTATTGCTTTTGAGGAAGGCGATTTTAAGAACATGCCGCAGAGTGGTTATGCTCAGGGCATGCTTTCTTCGTATGCTCGCTATCTAGGACTTAATCCGCGCGAGATTGTAGACCTCTTCCAGGAAGAGAGCTACGAGTTTGAAAACGGCACCTATTCTCATGAGCTGCGCCGTCGTACGCGCGATACCCAGTCTGGCCGTGGCATTGCTGGCTATGACGTTGTAAACGAGTCCGGTAGCAGACCAAAGGCATACGTGCAGTACCACGGTCTTCTCCCCACATCGGGAGGACCAGCTGGCGATATGGGCGCATTTGCAACTACCTCTGGTGTACGCTCTAGACAAACCGGTGTACCTCTGGGTGCTCAGGCATCTGAAGAGGACGCTGGCGGTTACTCATATTCTCGCTACGCCACAGGTCATGCGTATAATGCCGGTATTGAAGAGGCTTCTCGCCAGAAGACCATGGCAAGTCGTACACGTGGTGGCGTTCAGCGCAGACGTGTAGGTATTGCGGGCGTTAGCATGCCAGCTTATAAAGACGATGTAACCAGAAGAACTGTTGCTCCAAGCGATTACACCGATGACCTTCGCTATGACAATGTAACTGATCCTTATGAGCGAGCATCTACTATTTCCGGTCGCCGTGGCTCTAGAAATATTGCGCAGGTAGATAGGCCTAATGTTCGTCGTCGCCAGCCATCTAGCGCCGCCGCTCAACAGCGCCGTGCTCCTCAAAGACCAGGCGTTATGGGAGCGCTTCAGAATTATTTCTCTGATACGGGCCGCACCATTGCCACCGTATTTGCTCTTGTTGTTGTGATCATTACTGCCGTTTTGCTGTTTAGCGTTCGTTCCTGCATGACAGCTCGCACTACGCCTACTACAACTAAAACGGTAAGCGTTAACAACTCAACATCCGATTCTTCTAAGAATTCCACTACTACAAATAGCAACACGGACACCTCTAAGAAGGATTCTACTGATACTTCTAAGAGCACCACTACAACTGAGCCAAAGAAGGAAGAGACTCCTAAGCAGACTACCGTAGTGGTTACTGTTGCAGATGGTCAGACCAGCTGGGTTGAGATTACCGTTGACGGCAAGAGTGTTGAGGCTGATGCTATTACCGGCCCATGGTCTCAGACATACACCGTCACTGACTCCATGACCGTTCTTGCAGGTACTCCTGGTGCTGTTGCGGTAACCGTTAATGGTACTGCTAAGCCATTTGACGCAAATGCTTCTGGTATTGG
>USKU01000040.1 GCA_900555335.1 uncultured Atopobium sp.
TCCAAGACCTGCCTTGCAAACCTGACTGAAATACGAGGGTTTCCGTAAGAGGTTCTGTGATCAAGCAGGTACTGAGTAAGACCTACATAGTTGGTGCTATACAAATTAAGAGTAGAACCATTGGTAAGCGTCAAAGGAACGGTAAGTGTAATGGTTTCACCAGCAGCCAGGGTACCAGAGACAGAAACGGAACGCATCTCAGCATTGTCCTGACCAGCTGCCTGGTATGCAGCATAAGCATTTGCTGCAGGCTGAGAGCCAGAACCACCGTTCAGTCCACTAATGTTCAGGTTAATTGCAGTTGCTGTATTAGTTGACGAGAAGGTAAATCCTGTTGCACGTAAATCAGGATTAGGGCTTGAGCTGGCATAGTATGTCAGTGGCAGCTGCATAATCTCGTTAACAGAAACTGGAGATGAAGAGATGTTGGTAATCTTTACCACTGCCTGCAGATTCTGATACTTATCAATATCTACAATGGAGCGGTTCATCTGAGTGGTGTCATTATCCTTATAAGCGTAGTTAGATGTCTGGCCAGAAGCATCTGTAAAGTAAATTGAACGCTCAATAAGGCCATCTGCACTCACAGAAGGAGACACGTTAGTAGTAGTGCCGTTATAAAACGAATTATTACTTGCAGCGTATGCAATATTTGGCATAAAGATTAAAGCTGCCAAAAATGCAAACATAACAGCAAGAAAACTGCGGCCCTGCATCTTTGATGTCATAGGCGTATTCCTCCTCAGAATAAAAACTTAGCGTTATATTTTCGCATTAACACCCTGTTGAAGGAATGGAGATATTTGTTACTCACATAAAAAAAGAGACGCCATCTTTCGATGACGTCTCTTGACAATTACTTAGATGCGCAAAGCGTGTTACTCTGCAGCCTCTTCGGTTGCCTGTGCGTTAGCCTCAGACTCAACCAGGTGAGCCTCAAGATCAGCCTCAGCCTCAGCTGCTGCTGCCTCTGCTGCTGCACGCTCCTCCTCTGGAAGTGGAGTGACCTCAATATCAATACCAAGGGTCTCTGCAGCTGCCTTCATAGACAGGGAGATGCGACGACGGTCAAGATCAATCTCCATGACCTTTACCTGTACAACGTCGCCAACCTTGCAGACCTGAGATGGAGCGGTAACGTGCTGCTTAGCCATCTCGGAGATGTGGACGAGGCCCTCAACGCCGTTGCCAAGGTCAACAAATGCACCGAAGGTAACAAGCTTGGTGACAGTGCCCTCGATGATAGCGTCAACTGGGTACTTGGAAACAAGTACACGCCATGGATCCTCGGAAGTCTGCTTAAGACCAAGGGAGATACGCTCACGGTTAAGGTCAACGTCGAGAACCTGAACCTCAACCTCCTGACCAACCTTAACAACCTCAGATGGGTGGTTAACGTGGTTCCAAGAAAGCTCGGAAATGTGAACCAGGCCGTCAATGCCGCCAAGGTCAACAAATGCACCAAACTCAACGATGGAGGAAACAGTACCCTTGAGCTTCATGCCAACCTGGAGCTTGCCCAGGATGTCCTGACGCTCTGCCTTACGAGCCTCCTCAAGAACAATACGGCGAGAAAGAACAACGTTGTTGCGGTTGCGATCCATCTCGATAACACGAGCCTCAATACGAGTGCCCATGAATGCACCAAGATCCTTGACACGACGGAGGTCAACAAGGGATGCAGGCAGGAAGCCACGGAGGCCAATGTCAAGAATCAGGCCGCCCTTAACAACCTCGATAACCTCGCCCTCAACGGTCTCACCAGCGTTGAACTTATCCTCAACTGCCTTCCAAGCACGCTCGTACTCAGCACGCTTCTTGGAGAGAACCAGACGGCCCTCTTTGTCCTCTTTCTGGAGAACAAGAGCCTCGACGTCCTCACCCAGGGAGATGACCTCTGCAGGGTTAACGTCTTTACGAATAGAAAGCTCACGAGCAGGAATAACGCCCTCAGACTTGTAGCCAATGTCTACGAGGACCTCATCGCGCTCAATCTTGACGACGGTGCCGTTGACAAGATCTCCCTCATCAAAGTCGGTGACAGTGCCGTCGATCAGGCTGTTCATTTCCTCATCGGAAATTTCATCCAAAGAGAAGATGGACGAGTTCTGAATCTCACTCAAAGGTGGACCCCTTCCAAAACGGGGCCCCGGTCAACATGGTTGCTGCCAGAGTGCCAATACGTGGGCTTCTCTACTCGGAAACTTACATGCTCTCGGGGGCCAACAGATACAGTGCATAGCTTGACGCCATACGGGCAATAGGATAGCGCTCTTCGGCTGATTAAACAAGCCAAAGAGCGCTACTTTGCACAGCTATTACGCAAGTTTTACAAAATTTCTTCAAAGTTTGTTTCTTGCGAGAAGATCTTGTTGTGCTTACGCACGAAGACGGTAGCCTTCTTTCTCTACGGCAGCTCGGTACGCATCGACATCAATCGGATTTTTGCTGAGGATACGTGCCTGACCACCAGCTAGAGTAACCTGCGCCCATGTTCCCTCAATACTATCGAGAGCTCGAGTCACATGATTGACGCAGTTCTGGCAAGTCATACCACCAATCTCAAATGTTTGAACATAAGGATAATGAGATTCATCTTTGTCTTCTGGACCATCTGCAGCAGAAACCTGCTCTGTGTTACAGGTAGTAACGCCTGTTCCCTCATCAGAGCAGCAGCCTTTTTTACCTGCAGCAATTCCGTAAACACGATAAACCGCAAAACCGCAAAGCGCTACAACAGCAAGAATAACAATAATATTGATTGGTGACATACAAACTTCCTTTCTGTTGCTGTTTTACTACCCACCATTTTATAGATTATTCAAAAAATGATGTTTTTCTCGCAAAATTTAACAGCAACAGTAAAAAATCGTAATGCAGTTTAAGCAGAAAGCTTTGCGCCAAGGCCGCGAAGAGCCTCAAGAGCATCGTCATCTGGCTCAAGGTTGCAGATAAAAGTCTCAACAACGTTGACACCCTCTGCCTCAGCATTCTGCTTCCAAGTCTCCATCCAGTCGCCGGTTCCCCAGTCGTAAGAACCAAAGAGAGCGGTTGGCTTCTGACCAAGCTTGCCAGCGCAATCGTTGAAGAGCTCCTCAAAATCAGGATCAAGCTCCTCGTCACCCATAGCAGGGCAACCAAAAGCAAATGCATCGTACTGATCGCACATATCTGCAGAGAACTCAGAAGACTCAATAGCCTCGGTATCTGCTGCACTTGCAAGCTCTTTTGCCATTGCCTCAGTATTGCCCGTCATGGACCAATACACAACTGCTACTTTACTCATACATTTCCTCCTTCTGTGTCCAGGTTCCCCCTGGAAAACTACACATTACTTTCAATACCTCAACAAGAAATCCAAGCACACCCCTTATGCAACCTGGCATTTCTTGGTATTGCCATACGATGAGAGAATCTGCACCAAAGATTCCCCTTGATAAAAACGAAGCTTGCACTGGTCTTCTGCATCTTTAAGCCTCTCAAGGCGAAGACGAGTTTCTTCCGTGTTGTCATAGACTTTCCAAGCACCAGTAAAAAGCTCAGGCTGTCCATTCATAAAGCCTTGAACATCTGCAAGTGGATAGCCCAGCACCAGCCCAATCTCGTGTGGAAACGCGGCTTTTCTTGCGTGAAAAGCAAAGATTCTTGAGCGCATGCTTTTCATCAACGTCTGCACTGACTCAGTAGAATGTCCAAAGGCAGCCAAAAACTCACAGTGCTCTGGTTTGGCGAGAATATCCTCAACAAGCTCAGGTCTATAGGCAACAAACGTCACCTTTCCGCCAGAAATAGCAGAGGTAGCAAGAAGCGTTACCCCAAACAGTGAGAGCTCGTGAATAGCGTTGCAGAGAAATGACCTCAACGTTGGATCAGTGCAGACAAGACTTGCACAAGAGCTACAAGACTTATGAGAAGCAAATGAAAAGAGCGCAGCCGGCTTAACGTGAGCAATAACACCAGCAGCACAGCGAACAAATGTTGTTGCAAAATCATGACAGAGCTCGGGAGTATACGCTCTCTCACCCTCATTAAAAACAGGCTTTTTATCAGCGGAATAGGTATAGGGAGAAGGAACGTCTAGGAGCGATGAATTCTCAAAAGAAGTAAGACAATCCATACCGTACTTGTTCCCTTCTTAAAAATGCGCCGTCGACTAAAAGGGAGCCGACGGCGCCTGGATTCCGGACCCTTGGAGAGGGGAAAGGTTCCGGGCTGATAAAGCAATTTTGTTAGAACTAGCTCCTGTTATATAAAAACCTTAACAAGTTAACCTCTTCTAACTATTTAAAGTGTAAGCCATAGCTAACTAAATGCAAGAGAAAACTCAAAATATTTTTACTTTTTGACAATTCAAGCAGAAAAAAGCTCCCGCCTCTTACGAATAAGAAACGAGAGCTCTAACGCGATCTAAAAATACTTTGTTGACGCACAAGTGCGTTCTAAGCAATCTGTCCTTCAGTCAAGAGCATCTTTACCTCAGAAGGAACATTAGGGTTATGAGCTGCAGTGGTAAGCAGTGACCTTGTGTTTGCAAGCGTTACCATAAGTGTCAGAAGATTGTGCATATATGCAGCAGTACTTACAGTAATAAGACCTGCTACACCCGCAGCGATGAAAGAGCTGTTCAGCGCAACAATCGTGCGATAGTCAGCATGAATCCTCTTCATTACCTGCTGGCCCAAAAGACGCATGATTACCAGCGATTCAAGAGAATCATTTCTGATTGAAATATCCGCAACGGCACGAGCAATATCAGTTGCATCTGAGAGCGCCAATGAAACATCAGAAACGGCTAGTGCAGGTGAATCGTTGATACCGTCGCCAACCATTGCAACGGTGTAGCCCTCCTGCTGGAACTTCTTAACATACTCACACTTATCCTCTGGGAGAATCTGTGCTACATAGTCATCAAGACCAAGCTTGTTAGCAACACTTGCTGCAACGTTTTCTGAGTCGCCAGTCAACATAACCATACGCTTAACACCAAGAGCACGGAGCTGCGTAATAGTTACTGCTGCATCTTCCCTTACAGGATCGGTAATACAAATTGCTGCAATAAGCTTTGAATCCTCGGACATAAAGATAATGGACGAGGTTGGAGCAATCTGTGCAAGGTCGTCTTGAATACCCTCGGGCATTGGGGTCTTCTCGTCATCAAAAATGAAGTGAGCAGAACCAATGCAGACCTCTTTGCCGTTAACCTTGGTACGAATACCATGGGCAACAACATATTTAACCTCTGCGTGGAACTCATCCTTGTGCTTAAGGCCACGTACCTTTGCCTCGTTCACAATTGCGCGAGCCATACTATGTGGGAAGTGCTCCTCAATACATGCAGCAAGACGCAGGAGCTGGTCCTCGGTGCGATCACAGAAGCTGACAATACACTCAACGTGTGGGACTGCCTTTGTCAGTGTGCCTGTCTTATCAAAGACGATAAGATCTGCTGCAGCGATCTTCTCGAGGTACTTTCCGCCCTTAACCGTCATGCCATATTTAGCTGCCTCATCCATAGCGCTACCCACTGCAACAGGAGTGGAAAGCTTAATGGCGCAGGAATAGTCAACCATAAGAACGGTCATAGCCTTAGTAATGTTTCGGGTGATTCCCCAAATACCAAAGAAGGCAAGGAAGCTGTAAGGAACCAGTGCATCAGAAAGGCGCTCTGCCTTAGACTGTGCGCCAGCCTTAAGCTCAGCAGACTGCTCAACCATATCAACAATGTTGTCGATACGAGACATTCCTGGAGGAGCGGTAACACTGACCATAAGGTCACCGTCTTCAAGAGCGGTACCAGCGTAAACGGTTGAACCAGGCTCTTTGGTAACAAGGCGAGACTCACCTGTCATGGCAGCCTCGTTCATCTGGCCAATGCCTTCAACAACTTTGCCGTCAACAGGAAGAACGCCACCAGCGCGCTGGTGCAGAATCATACCCTTCTCAACCTCAGAAAGGGCAATCATTACGTCCTTGCCGTCAACGCGAGCCCAGACGTTCTCAGAACGAGTGATTAGGCCATCACGAAGTGCAAGACGTGCTCGGCTTGCCACGTGGTTCTCCATAGCAGCAGACAGCTCAAGCAAGAACATGACCGTAGATGCATCTGCCCACTCATTTCTTAGAATTGAAGTGGTGATAGCAGTTGCGTCCAAAACCTCAACGGTCAGCTCTTTCTTAAACAGGCGCTTAACGCCTTCCACGACAAATGGAATGGCGCGGAGAATAACGTATGCGTAGTTAGCAACTGCAGGCAGTGGCAAAGAACGCATAATCCAGCGGCGTGCGAATGTGGTCACAACCTCCATCTGGAAACGATTGTTCTCAAGAGCCATCTCAATTGAGCTGCAGAAGTCTTCAAGACCCGCCTCTTCTTCTCGAGGCAAATTTAAGACATCAAAAGCGCTAACAGCTGCAAGTACCTGATCTCTCTTAAGAGGATCAAACCTTAGCAAGAGAGAACCGTTTGCTATGTGAACTTCAGCGTGACGAACTCCGTCAACACGCATCAGCTCATAGGAAATACCACGGGCTTCAGCCTCATCAATATGACCCAGGTCGCATTTTGCACGAATGCGACCTGAGATTTCATTAGTAATTGTAAAGCGCATGAATTATGCCTGTGCGCCCTCTGCGTCGACCTGCTTGGTAACCTCAGCGCGGATACCCTCCTCGAGCTCAGCAAGGCGAGCGCGAACAGCAGCGTCAATCTTGGACTCACGGCGAGCCTCTGCGACAACGTCGTTAGCCTCGTCAACGACGTTCTGAGTCTCTGCGGAAACACGGTCAGTGACGCGAAGACCACATGCAGTTGCCTTGACAGCTGCCTTGTGAAGAGTGCCGTTAGAAGCAAGACCAGCAACAACGCCAGCAAGTGCAGCGCCACCGGCTGCGAGACACCAATTGTTCAGTTTCATAAAAATCCCCCATCTGCTTTTTGCAAATTAATCGGTTAATGACATATTGAAGATACGGGTTTTTTGACGAGAAAACAAGTGAAAATCATTACTAATTGGTTATCCTAATGAAACAATTGTACACAAGTAATTTCTTACCTGCGAAAACGTTTCCTATGGTTAGCCATGGTGTACATATAAATTTTGTGAAGAAGCTGCTCTAAGGCGTTACTTAAATATTTGATATCATGTTCATTTGGATTAACAAATTAATGAAACATAACATCTCCTCTGTGTCGTTACTATGAAAAATAAATTGTACACAATTTATTTGTGTTAAGCTAATCCAAACGGGGTACACTACCCAATACACAAAACCATCCAATGCTTCGGACAATCCGCGGCTCGTTGAAAAGAACATCATGGCCAACACCAACATCTATGACCTCTCCGTAGAAGAGCGTGACGGATCTCTTACTTCCCTCTCCTCATTTGACGGTAAGGTTCTTCTTATTGTTAATACTGCAACTGGCTGTGGTTTTACCCCACAGTATGAGGATCTTGAGCGTATTTACGCTGCTTATAAAGATCAGGGCTTTGAAATCTTGGACTTCCCTTGCAATCAGTTTGCAGGCCAAGCCCCTGAGTCCGATGAAGAGATTCACCAGTTCTGTACTATGAAGTTTGGCACCAATTTCCCACAGTTCAAGAAGGGCGACGTCAACGGAGAGACCGCAAATCCTCTCTTTGAGCGTCTTGCAACAGCTTTCCCCTTCCAAGGCTTTGGTAAGGGCATCAAGGCCCTTGCGCTAGATAAATTTGCAAAGGCAAACAATAAAAAGTTTGGCGGCAAGGCTTATATCATGTGGAACTTCACTAAATTCCTTGTAGATCGCCAGGGAAACGTTGTTGCCCGTTTTGAGCCAACCACCGATATGGCAGAAGTTGAGTCTGCAATTAAAAACCTACTTGCGTAAGGCGAGAGGACCGGTCCGCTCATGAGTTCTTCTCAAAAAGAAATACAGTCCGTTATAGCCGCTAGCACTTTTGCTAGCGGCTCTTCTACACTCGACAACTCCCCCGATATCCCCGAGCTTCTCCTCAAAAACCAGCTCTGCTTCCCGCTCTACAGTGCCTCAAAAGAAGTGGTACGAAGGTATACGCCGCTGCTTAAGCCCTTTAATCTGACGTATACACAATACATTGCCATGATGGCGCTTTGGGAACATGAATCCTTGGATGTCAAAACCTTAGGTGAGCTTTTATTTCTTGATTCAGGCACCTTGACTCCACTTCTTAAAAAGCTTGAGGAGAAGAGCCTTGTACTGCGTCAAAAAACAAACAAAGACGGACGTCAGCTGATTGTTTCCCTCACCCAAAAAGGCAAAGACCTTAGGCGAGAAATGCAAGTAGTCCCACATCAGATCGGCTCATGCGTTAATCTCTCGACCGAAGAGGGCGCTGAGCTTAAACGATTGCTTTTAAAAGTTCTTTCTAACGTTACAGAAAGCTAGATTTACTATGACCCAATCACAGGTAACCATTACCTCTTCTGAACGTGAAACTGCCATTGTACGCACTAGCGCCATTGGCATTACTGCCAATGTTGCACTTGCGGCATTCAAAGCAGCTGTGGGCATTTTATCTAACTCAATTGCCGTTACTCTTGATGCGGTGAACAATCTCTCCGATGCAATTTCATCAATCATTACCATTGTGGGAACAAAACTCTCTAACAAAAAAGCTGATCGTGAGCACCCTTTTGGCCACGGACGCATTGAATACATCACTACAACAGTCATTGCTGCAATCATTATGTATGCAGGTATTTCTTCGCTTATTAAATCTATTCAAGACATCATGGACCCTGCAACGCCAGACTATAGCCTCCTGTCCTTAATTATCATTGCCGTAGCTGTAGTGGTAAAAATTGTTTTAGGTCACTACGTCCGCTCTGTTGGTAATCGTGTAAACTCCGACACCCTTATTGCTTCGGGCTCTGACGCGCTTTTTGATGCTGCGCTTTCCACTTCTGTTTTAGCTGCTGCTCTTATCTTTATTTTTACGGGGATTAGCATTGAAGCATACGTAGGCATTGTTATCTCTGCATTTATCATTAAAGCTTCAATTGAGCTGCTACAAGGCTCTATTAAAGAGATTATTGGCATGCGTCCTGATACAGCACTTTCAACACTCATCTATGACATTGTGAGAGATGATCCAGATGCAGAAGGTGTTTACGACCTCATTATCCACAGCTATGGACCAGACAAATTTGTTGGCTCATTTCACACTGAGGTGCTTGATACCACAACGGCTATTGAGATTGATACGATGACTCGACGTCTGAGTACAGAGATTTACAAACAGACATCAGGCAAGATAATCATTGCTGCCATTGGCATTTACGCGAGAAACACTACCGATAATCGCATCGTAAAAATGCGTACTGAAGTCACCAAAATGGCTTTAGCTCATGAAGGTGTTCTTCAAGTTCATGGTTTTATTGCTGACATTGAAAATCAATTTATGGCCTTTGATGCAGTCATTGAGTTTGGTTATGACGGCAAACAAATTGTTCACGATATTATTCATGAAGTAGAAGCAGCCTACCCTGACATGAACGTCTCGGTTCTTTTGGACCGCGATACAAGCGATCTTTCTGAACATGAAGAAGACAGAGACTTGCACTAAAAGCAAGTAAATACTGATGTGACCCCCAAAAAGTTAGACTTTTATAACGTAGCAGTTTATATGGCTGCTACGTTATTTTTATGCAGCCAAGAGTCTAAGCCTGTATTGCACTGGACTTAACCATCCTAGTCTTTCTTTAATTCTTTGTTCGTTGTAATACTTTATGTATCGTTCGATTTCTGACTTTAGCTCATCGTAGCTATAGTAAATAACGCCATAGTAGATTTCTTGTTTAAGCAATCCAAAGAAGTTCTCCATAACGGAGTTATCATGACAGTTTCCCTTACGAGACATACTTTGGAAGATTCTTTCTTCCTTAAGACGATGAGAGTATGCTTTCATTTGGTAAGCCCAGCCTTGATCCGAATGGAAAGTTCTTCTGTATTTGCAATCGGATGTTATTACAATAGCCTGTCCCAATGCATCCATAACATTTTTTGCTGAAGGGTGTCTGTCAATTCCATAGCTTATAATTTCACCATTACACATATCCATGAATGGATCTAGATAAAGCTTATGCATTGTCATGTGACCTTTAGCAGTAATCTCATAATACTTAAACTCTGTAGTATCTGTTGTAATCTTCTGATGTGGTATATAGGTATTAAATCGTCTCCTTATGCGATTAGGAGCAACCGTTCCAACTTTACCTTTGTACGAACTGTATTTACGGCTTTTTCGAATGAAAGAAGTAACCTGTAGACCAAGCTTCTGCATTATACGTTGTACTTTCTTTTTATTTACACAGTAGCCTTGATTTTGTAATTCTCCAGCCACTCGACGATAGCCATAATCCTTGTGAGTCTCTCTGATTTGAAGAAGCTTCTCATCGATTTCTTTGTCAGGATTTTCTCTATCGAATCTTTTCTGCCAGTACATATATGTTGCTTTAGACATACTTGTATAAGAGAGAAGGTCTTTTAGTTTGAATTCTCCTCGGAGGCTATTGATGACGAGCACCTTTCTCTCATTTTTGCCTCGTCCTCTAAACGCAGCCTCCTCAGTTCTTTTAAAAAAGCATTCTCAATTCT
>USKU01000041.1 GCA_900555335.1 uncultured Atopobium sp.
TTTATTTAGTTCATTGACTGCAAAGGCTCAGCTTTTTAGCTGAGCCTTTTTTGTTAGCGAGAAACCCCGTCAAAAGCAGTTAAATGAGTCAGTGTTAAGCTATTAGAATCCGTTAGACTATAGAGTTGTTAGCTATTAGAAAAGCATGTACGCACTGCATATAAGGAGCTACGATGCTAAATTTAGATAAAAACACAGACGGGTCATATAACGACCTTATCTTTTTAAAACCTCTTTTTCACAATAAGATTTGGGGCGGCAGAAGGCTTGCTGAAGAGTATGGCTATGACATTCCTGAAGGTGCAGTAGGAGAGTGCTGGGCAATCAGCGCACATCCTAACGGAGACTGTGAAGTTGCCTCTGGTGCCTTTGAAGGAAACACTCTTTCCGAGCTATGGGTTTCTCATCGAGAGCTTTTTGGTAATGCAGAGGGAGACCGTTTCCCACTTCTCATTAAAATTCTTGATGCAAAAGATGACCTCTCTGTTCAGGTTCATCCAGATGACACGTACGCAGCAGAACACGAGAATGGCTCTCTGGGAAAGTCTGAGTGCTGGTATATTCTTGATGCAAAAGAGAATGGCGATATTGTTGTAGGACAAAATGCCTCCTCAAAAGAAGAGTTTGCAGCCATGGTTGAGCAGGGAAAGTGGACTGAACTGCTCAATTATGTTCCTATCAAGGCTGGAGATTTCTTTAGGATTGATCCTGGAACCGTTCACGCCATTAGAACGGGCACGCTTATTCTTGAAACGCAGCAGAGCTCAGATATTACATACCGTGTGTATGACTATGATCGTTTGGGAGACGATGGCAAGCCTCGTGATTTACATCTGGCACAGAGCTTAGAGGTTATTGATTACGCTCAGGAAGCTCCAACATCTGGAGAAATTATTGCTCCAGAAATTGATGGCAAAACTGAACTTATGAGCTGCAAGTATTTCTCGGTAGAAAAATATGAGATTCATGAGGCAAAAACTATTGCTCAGCCATGGCCGTTTATGTGCATAAGTGTCATTGAGGGAGAAGGTACGGTTTGCGCTGACGGCGGCAACGGAGTAGAGCATAGGATTTGCAAGGGCTCACATTTTATTGCACCTGCGTCTTCTGGTAGCCTGCGCTTTACGGGTACTATGACGTTGATTACCTCTCATCTTCCTCACACAAAGTAGGATGATACATAAGTCGAATACAGTTTAATTTGTAACATTTGACTCGTTTCAAGTAGAATATAAAAAGTTGAGCCTTTTATACGTTTATAGGAGGAACGTATGAATAAAGAGATGATTACTCGTCGCGCTTTTGCGGGATTGGCTGCAGGCGGTGCTGCCAGCACGCTTGCTGCTTGTAATAGTGACGTGATGCAGGCAATCTTAAACCCTGATTCTATTCTTGGTGGAGCTGGTCAAGATCCTCAGAATGGCGGTCAAAACGGTACTGGGGATACGCCTTCTCAGTCAGATTTTGTGAAGCTTGAAGAGATTCCAGATCATCCAACGCTAACCGGAGATCTTTCTAAGATTATTACTGGTGTCTGGTGTGTTGACGATGGCGTTGGAACTAAAGGTGGATCAAAGGAAGGTAAAACCTTTGACCATGGTGGCATGCTTAATCAGGGCTATAACGATGGAACCGTTCTCTACTATTCCTTCAAAGAAGACGGTAGCTTCTTTATGCATAATTTTAAAGGCGTGAAGAATAATGGTAAGTGGGAAGCAAAAGGAAGTATTGTCATTCAATGTAATTATGATGATGGCGATAGTGTCCCTATGACTTTTGATAAGGACGGCAATAATTATTTGAAGTATGCTGATGCCAAGAGTGAGATTACGTTTAATTTCAAAAAACTTTCTGACAATCCAGACGATACTTCACAGATAGCTTATATTGAAGGACAGGTAGTCAATTTTGCTGCCACCATTCCTGGTACGTATTATCTCTATGGTTTGCACTATGCAGATGGCTCTAAAGAAGATTTGACCAGTGATCAGATTGAATCTATGAATAAGGGTTCTGGCGGAGCGTATACCTTCTCTGCTCATAAGGATGGATCTGCTGCACTGTTCTATCCAGACGGTAACGTTTCTCCTATTCAGATTGTTGCAGAAGAGCCTTCGGCAGATGGACTTTCTTTCCCCATTCTTGCTCAGGGCTTTTCAGAAAACGAACAGATATCTAAGTCTGTTCTATACACTACTGCGGAAAATAAAAAGCTTCTCAGTATTGATGCTCCTGGATTTACTCTTAAGTTTGCCCTCCTTAATCACCGTGAGGATGATTGGGCTAAATATGAGTATCCACCAAAGGCAGAGTTCCCTTGGCAGCCAGATGGTAAGGGCGGCTATAAGCTAGTAACTCCTACTTCTTCTGGTTCTGGTAATGGTGGCAGCTCATCTGGAAATGGCGGCAGCTCATCTGGAAATGGTGGCAGCGGCAAGGGCGGCTCAGGTAAGAAATAACCCAGCCTTTTCTGGTTTCTTTTATTAACAAAAAAGCAGGCATATGATATGCCTGCTTTTTCTTTGCCAACTTTTATGTGTGTAAAAGGACGGTGATGTAGAGCTTGATGTAAAGCTTACGCAGCGTGAGCGCCACCTGCAATCTCGCCAGTGCAGTGTGGGCAGCGAGTTGCGCCTTCTTTAACCTCTTCAAGGCAGTGAGGGCAGTGTGGAGCTGCTGCTTCTTCAACAGTTTCCTCTGTATTTTTCTTTAGCTTGGATGCTTCTTTGAACTTATTGAGAGCTTTAACCATGCAGAAGACAATGAATGCAATGATCAGGAAGTTGATGATTGCGCTGATGAAAGCACCAAAGTCAATGCCGTTCTGAGTGCCAGGAACTGGGATGGAAAGGCCAGAAACCTCGGTACCGCCGCCAGAAATCAGCTTAATAAATGGGTTGATGATGTCATTGACAAGGGAGGTAACAATAGCGGTAAATGCGCCGCCAATGATGATACCAATAGCCATGTCCATAACATTGCCCTGCTGGATAAACTCTTTGAACTCTTCAAAAAACTTTTTCATTTCATCCCTTTCGTTTAATTGGTAGAGGACAGATATCTCTACTCACGTCTATGGTGTGCGCTTATGCGCTGGTTAGACCATAGATGCGAGAGTATTTGTCGGTCAGATACTCTGTGTAGTAGTGGACGTCAAATGGCTCACCGCATGCGCCCAAGATGAGCTCTTTGGAGTCTTTTGCACGGCCCCAAGTCCAAATACGGCTGCCCAGCCACTCCCTAATAGGAGCAAGATCTCCAGATGCACAGACGGCGTCAAAGTCCATACCCTCAGCAATCATGGCGTGCTTGTACTGCGCACCGTAAGCGCTACCGAGTGCGTAGGTTGGGAAGTAACCAAACTCGCCCCATGACCAGTGAACATCCTGGAGAGCGCCCTCAGTGTTATTTGGAACCGCAACGCCCAGGTACTGCTTGTACTTCTCGGCCCAAAGAGCTGGGACGTCTTTTGCGGTAATCTCGCCAGATAGTAGTGCCTGCTCCATCTCATAGCGAATAAGGATGTGCAGAGGATAGGTGAGTTCATCTGCCTCGGTACGGATGAGGCTTGGCTGCACTTTGTTAGCTGCCGAGAAGAGCTGGAAGGCAGTAACGCGATTCAGCTGACCAGGGAAGTGCTTGCGCATAAGCTGTATCAGAGGCTCGGCAAATGCCTCAGAAAGGCCAACATAGTTCTCAAAGAACCTAGACTGAGACTCGTGCATGCCCATAGAAGTACCAGTGCTCAGAGAAGTAAAACGATACTCCCAGTTAATGCCCTGCTCGTAGAGGGCGTGACCGTTCTCATGCAGCATGGAATAGACATTGGAGAGAACGTTATTCTCGTAAGCGTGGCTAGCAACCATAACAAAGCCAATACCAGGGCCACCGGTGTAAGGGTGCTCAGTTTTGCCAAGCCAATAAGCGTCCTCGTCAAGACCCTGGAGTTTTACCAGGTCTTTTGCAAGGTCCCACTGACGGTTGACATCAAACTTACCCTCAAGAGGCTTGGTGCTTGGCTGACGCTTAGAAGCCATGCAATCGGCAACCAGAGGAACTACCACTTCTTTAACGTTATTGAAGAAGGTGTTGTAGAACTCCCTGTTGGTACCGTGCTCAAAATCGCTGAGCAACAGGTCATAGGGATCTTTGGAAGCGTCTCGGGCCTGGCACATCTCTTTGCGGAGCTCAATCAGGCCGTCCAGTTTTGGTGCAAAGAGTGACCAGTCATCGCTGCTTTTTGCCTGCTCCCAAACCTCGTTGGCCTCTGTGGTGAGGCGGACAAAGTTGCTCTGAAGCTCAACAGGTACATCTACCAGCTGGCTTCTATCGCGACGAAGAATTTTAACTTGTGCGCGATGAGTCTCATCAAGTAGAGCGCGATTCTCGTGAAGTCTATCAAGCAGTGCGCCAACAGCAGGATCACAGAGGGTTTCCTGGACCTGTTCACCAAGGATTGCCAGGGCTTCTCCGCGCTCTTCAGCAGCCTTTTTTGGATCAATACATGGTCCAAAAGAGCCAATCTCATTAGCTGCGTAGTTGAGAGCAAAGAGCTTCTTCTCAAGTTCATCAAGTTTAGCGATATCATCGCGGGGATTTGAAAGCGCTGCGTTCAATTCAACAGTGTTATGTGCGCTGTCCATAAAAATCCTCTCTACAAAAATAGGTGTGACCAGTTATTTTACCGGTCAACAGAAACCGTTTAGCAATTGCGTCATATTTTACCCTGTTATTTATTGATATTTGAGCGATACTAAAAAGACTACGTCCTAAAACAATAAGCACATCTTTTCGGCACAATTTTGTCCAAAGATGGCTTGTAAGGAGTAAGAGTTCTATGGATGACAGCAGAATCTCGTTTGACGTATGGAGTGATCTGTACGCAGATCGCGTTCAAACCATGCGAAAAAGCGAAGTGCGAGATTTGTTTGCGGCCCTGTCTCGTCCAGGTGTTATTGCGCTGTCTGGTGGTCTGCCAGACATTTCTTCGCTGCCGCTTGATCAGGTTGCAGAGTGTGCTCGACGCTGCGTTGCTGTTGAGGGACTTAGGTCTCTTCAGTACGGCAACTCTGATGGCCGCATTGAGTGCAGAAGGACCATCTGCAAGATTTTAGCTGCTCAGGGCGTCGAGGCTGATCCTGACGAGATGATTTTGACTTCTGGTTCTCAGCAGGCGCTTGATTTCTTGGGTCGTGTCTTTCTTAACCCAGGGGACGATATTATCTGTGAGGGTCCAAGCTATCTTGGCGCGTTCCAGGCATTTTCCGCGTATGAGCCTACTGTTCACACCATTGATATGGACGAAGAAGGCATCAGAACAGATCTGCTTGAGGCAAAGCTCAAAGAGCTTGTAGACCGAGGCAGAAAGCCTAAGTTCATCTACGTTATTCCTAACTTTAACAATCCTGCCGGCATCACCATGTCTATGCCAAGGCGTCTGCGCCTTCTTGAGCTGGCTCACCTGTACAACATCCCTGTTGTTGAGGATGATCCATATGGTCTTATCCGCTTTGAGGGAGAAGATCTAACACGCCTTAAGACGCTTGATCCAAATGTCATTTATTTGGGAACCACGTCGAAGATTTTTGCCCCTGGACTGCGTCTTGCATGGATGGTTGCACCTCGTCATTTCCTTGAGCGTATCAACCTTGCTAAGTCTGGCTCTGACCTGTGTACCAGCCCCTTTAACATGATTCTTGCCGAGCACTACTTCAACGAGGTTGATTGGCAGGCGGCCCTTGAGGTGTCTAAGTCTCGCTATAAAGAGAGAAAAGACGCCATGCTCGCAGCGCTTGCAGAGTTCTTCCCCAAAGACGTTACCTGGACTAAGCCAGAAGGCGGCCTGTTCCTGTGGGTAACCTTCCCGCCATACCTCAACACTGAGCAGTTGCTTCCTCGTGCAATTGAAGAGGGGGTTGCCTTTGTACCAGGTGTTTATTGCTATCCTGACCAGCGTATTAGTTCAAGTATGCGTCTGTGCTACTCATTTGAGACTCCCGAGCGCATTCACGAGGCAATCCGCAGGCTGTCTTTGTGCATCCAAGATCGCATGGCGTTGTATCGCGCATTCTTGGAAGCAGGTGCTCTACCTGAGTCTTCTCGTTCAGAATCTCAATCTTCTGCAAGGGAGTGTTAAGTATGACTACAAAAGTTGCTGTCATTATGGGTGGAGCCTCATTTGAGAGGAACTTCTCGCTCAAAAGTGGAGCTCTTGTCTCTGAAGCTCTGGAGAAGCGTGGTTATGAGGTATTACCACTTGATGCTGACGCACACCTAGTAGACACCCTTCGTGCCGAGAAACCCGATGTTGCGTTTGTGTGCCTTCACGGCGCGGGCGGAGAAGATGGTGCGGTACCTGCACTTTTGGAGTTCCTTAAGATTCCATATGTGGGCTCAAGGCCTGCATCTTGTAGGGCAGCCTGGAACAAAGCTGACATGCCGTTTATTGTGCGCCAGGCCTGGTCAAAGGAGGAGTCCGAGGTCATCTGGCCTCCTCAGATTGTGCTGACTGCCAGTGCGTTTAAAGATCTTGGGGCCGCAGCTGCTCTAGATCTGGTTCCCGAGCGCCTTGGTGGCGGCGTTGGCTTCCCTCTAGCAGTCAAGCCCGTTCACGGCGGCTCTGCTATGGGCCTTTCTAAGGTTGACAGTGCTGACCAGCTTGGACCAGCACTTCTCGGCGCACTTGGTTTTGACGACTCCGTCATTATCCAGCAGTGGGTTGATGGCGTTGAAGTAAGCGTTACCGTGCTCTCTGACGCAGATGGCGAGAAAACTCTGCCACCAGTGGAGATTTCGGTGACCAAGGGTATTTACGACACGGATGCTCGCCTTGATCCGGAGCGCATTCAGCATTTCTGCCCCGTTCGTCCTGAGTCTTTGGCAGCACTTGGTGCAGATCCAGCTGCTGCTCGTGAGGCTCTTGAGCGCGCAGCTCTTGAGGTGTACACCGCTTATGGCTGCAGAGATCTTGCTCGTATTGATTTTATTTGGGATGGACATCACGTTATGGTCATGGGTCTGAAGACATTCCCAGGACTCACTGAGACCTCCCTTGTTCCAATGGCTATTGAGGCTGCAGGATACGCTGTTGAAGACGTTCTTGCGCAACTTGTTGAGGGCGCGCTTAAGCGCGGCAACTAGGGGGTTTTATGGAATACGTATTGGGCATTGATGTTGGTGGTACCACCATCAAGCTGGGACTCTTCTCTGCAGAGGGAGAGTTACTTTCTGAGCAGAAGGTCAAGACGCCCGCACTTGATAACGAGGGCGGTTATCAGACGGTAACCGATGCTATTAAGCTGATTGTTCATGGCCAAAAAGCAAGCCGTGATGATGTTATTGCGTGTGGTTTGGATATTCCAGGTCCTGTTGCAGATGACGGAACCGTTGGTCTTCTCGCCAATGTAGACATTGATCCCGAGGGATTGGTGCAGGCAATTAATATGTGCCTGCCAAACGCAACCATTGCGTTTGTCAACGATGCTAACGCTGCGGCTTTGGGCGAAGCGTGGGCTGGCGTTGCCGTGGGCGTACCATCGTTTGTGCTGATTGCGCTGGGCACAGGCGTTGGTGCAGGTGTTGTTGTAGACGGCAAGCTTGCTGCAGGTGCTTTTGGTGCTGGTGGTGAGATTGGTCACATCATTGTTGAGCCAGAAGAGACGCTGACCTGCGGCTGTGGTCGTCACGGTTGCCTGGAGCAGTATGCTTCTGCTAAGGGTGTTGTCCGCCTGTACCTGGAGGAATGTGTTGCTCGCGGCGTTGTTCCTGTGAACGTTGAGCACGAGACTGATACGGTGTCCGTGTTTAGAGCTCACGCTCAAGGCGATGAGTGCGCAACCCTTGCTATCCACAAGATGTGCCACTACCTGGGTCTTGCTATGGCGCAGGTTTCGTGCGTGGTCGATCCTGCCATGTTCTTGATTGGCGGCGGTGTTGCGGGCTCGTTTGCAACATTTGCTACCGAGCTTCGCGAGTGTTTTGAGCAGTACGCTCTACCGGTAAGCAAGGGCGCTCGTATTGAGGCTGCTAGCTTGGGCAATCAGGCTGCAATGTATGGTTGTGCATACGAGGCGCTGCGCCTGAGAAAAGAACGCTTTGGCCAGGAGGATGCAGAGTAGGAGTAGGTTTCTGGTGCACGTTCTTCTCGCCCAGAAAAGCATGGGTACGTTTGAGTACCTGGCGAGAAAAACATCAGAGTTTCCGACACAAACGCCGCACTAAATGAAAGTACGTTCAATAACATAATTTTCTGGTTACAATTTACGTAAAAGCGTAGGTATCGAAGCTGCTCAGTGCTAACATTGAGCAGCTTTTTTGGTTGTGTTTGGAACAATTCCGAGCACTAGGATGAAAGGGGAGTGCTGTGGCTGACGAGTCAAAGTATGACATCGTTGCTGCTACTGGTTGCCCAACCGGTATTGCGCACACCTTTATGGCTAAGGAGGCCCTGGAGAAGGCCGCCGCAGCTAAAGGTCTTACCATTAAGGTTGAGACGCACGGCCAGGTCGGTGTAGAGAACGAGCTCACCGCAGCTGAAATCAAGAACGCCAAGGCAGTAGTTGTTGCTGCCGATAAGGACGTTCAGGCTGAGCGTTTTGCCGGAAAACCAATGGTAAATGTTGGTGTTACTGCAGCTATTAAGGATGCAGAGGGTCTTATCGACCGCGCTCTTGTTGCTCAGCCTGAGGGCGAGCTTGCAGAGGCAGACGACGCTCCAGTCTCAAGCACTATTGAGAAGGAGTCTGTAGGCCACATCATCTACAAACACCTCATGAACGGCGTTAGCCACATGCTGGTCTTTGTTGTTGCTGGTGGTGTTCTGACTGCAGTTTCATTCCTCTGGGGCATCACTTCCTTCAGCTCCACCGCACCTGACTACAACAGCTTTGCTGCAATGCTCAAGATTATCGGCGGCATTGCAATGGGCCTTATGGTTCCAGTTCTTTCTGCTTACATTGCTGAATCTATTGGCAAGCGCCCTGCTCTGGTTCCTGGTTTTGTTGCAGGTATGATTGCTATCCAGGGTCTTCCAATTAACCCTAACACTGGCATGATTGATGCTGGTGGCGCTGGCGTTGGTTTTGGCTTCCTGGGCGGCATCGTCGGCGGCTTCCTTGCCGGTTATGTCATCGTTGGTCTTGAGAAGCTCCTTGCAGGTCTTCCAAAGAACCTTGATGGCCTGAAGGCAATCTTCCTGTACCCACTGCTTTCCACCACCATTGTTGGCCTGGTTATGCTGGGTATTTCTGGTCCAATGGCAGCAATCAACACCGGCATGATGAACTTCCTGCGCGGTCTATCTGCTTCTGGCCCAATTGTCCTTGGCCTTGCAATTGGTTGCATGTGCGCATTTGACATGGGTGGCCCAGTCAACAAGGCAGCTTACGTTACCGGTACAGCACTTCTGACTGAGGCTCTCAATGCTGGCATTGGCACTCCAACCTATGAGTTTGGCACTAACTTCATGGCTGCAGTTTCCGCTGCTTGTATTGTTCCTCCACTGATCACCACCTTTGCTGTTGTCGTTGGTAAGAAGTACTTCACCAAGTCCGACTTCAACGCTGGTCTGGTCAACTTCATTCTTGGCTGCACCCACATTACCGAGGGCGCTATTCCATTCATGACTAAGAACATTTGGCCTGTCATGCCTATCATGATGATCGGTTCTTCCATCGGCTCCATCCTGACGCTGCTCTTTGGTGTCCACGACCCAGCACCTCACGGTGGCTTCCTGGTTCTTCCCGTTGTCGATGGCGGCCTCAAGTGGGTTCTCGCTATTCTCATTGGCGCTGTTGTTGGCGGCGTTCTCTTTGTTGCTTTCAAGGCATACGAGTACCGCAAGAACGGCAACAAGCTGGTCGAGGACTAAGCTTTACGCTTAGCACGCACTCGGTACCGTTTGAGTTTTGCCCAGAATTTACGTACAGTTTGGGTGCAGACTCAGATAATCGAAGTAAAATATGGACTCGGCGATTTCGTCGGGTCCATTTTTGTTCCAGAGGGAGCTTTGATGATTTACACACTTACCACTAACCCCGCCATCGACATGAACGTCAACTCGGGAGTTCCTTCATATACGCACGTCAACCGCACAACCGACGCCGTTTACACACCAAACGGCAAGGGTCTTAACGTCTCGTTTACGCTTGCTCACTATGGCATTGAGTCCACTATCCTGGGCTTTTTTGGTGGCTTCTCAGGCAACTACATTGTTGAAGAGGCATCCAAGGTTTGCCCGGTCAAGCACGTGTGGATTGACGGCATTACCCGTGTAAACATCTTTGTTACCACGCCGGAAGGCGAGCTCAAGTTCCCTAATGCGGGCGCTCCCGTTGTTCGCTCTAAGCAGGACGAGATGCTTGAGCTGCTGCGCAATGCTCCCGACCTGGACGTGCTGGTGGTTTCTGGTTCGCTTTCTCCTGAGATGGATCCAACTTTCTACGACGAGCTCTTTGATCTTTGCCATGAGCGTGGCGCTGAGCTGGTGCTGGACATCTCTCATAAACACCTCGCAGAACTTGTCGAGAAAAAACCACTGCTCATT
>USKU01000042.1 GCA_900555335.1 uncultured Atopobium sp.
ATTGTGGTAGACACTACTAAAATTTCTGAGCGAGTAGACCAGTCTACTTGGCCAACTTGTGGTTTGAATGAGGATGGACTCAAAACAACCGTTAAAGGTCCTCATAACATTATTCGTACCTGCTGTGACTTTGCGCTTGAGGTTAAAGGCTCGTGCGAGGTAATGCTGGGCTCTGCTGCAGAGATTGCAGCTACTGCTCGTCGCAGGATCGCTCAAACGCTTGATATTGCTGACCTGCTGTTTGTTGAAGGCTTTGAAAACGTTCCTGTTCTCGAGCGCTTCAGGGCCGCAGCGGATGCAACAGAGCTTTCTGAGGTTTGTAAGTCTCTTGGTCTTTCAATGTCAGATAGAACCGCTCATAGAATTATTGCTGAGCAGATTAAACCTTTGCGTAGTGTGTATGCACAAGTTAGTCATTCTGCTGAGTCTGATGAGGTTTCTCGCGAAGTTGACCTGATGAAAGATCACAGAGGTCTCAAAATGAGTAAAGCTGACATCAGTAGTTTTTCTCGAAAAATGGAACAGGGTTTTGCAGAGTTATCCGAGAAATACTATGTTTCTTTGACTGCTGAGCCTCGTGTTCGTGTAAGTAAAAATAAAATTGTTGTGACTTTTGATATTGAGTCGCAAGAGTAGAACAAACGCACAATAATTGGAGCACTCATGGGTTTGCTTAAAGTTTCAAGTAAGTCTTCACCAGCTTCTGTAGCAGGAGCTATTGCGGGACTGGTTAAAGATAATGAGCCTGTTATGCTCCAGTGCATTGGTGCGGGTGCAGTTAACCAGGGTATTAAGGCTATTGCCATTGCTCGTGGATTTTTGATTCCTTGCGGCTTGGACATCACCTGTGCTCCAACATTTTCTGATATTGAAATTGCAGGGGAGAGTAGAACTGCAATTAAAATTGCCATTTATGTCCATACACTGTCTGCCCCTGATACGCAGACTCCAGCTGTTAGTTCCACTGAGTATAACGAGGTACTTTAAGCATGATTGAAAATTCCGAGCTCGTAGGAAAAACATATCACATCAAAACTTTTGGTTGCCAGATGAATCTGCACGACACAGAGCGTGTCTCTGGTCTGCTTGAGGCATGTGGCTGCAATGAGGTTTCAGATACCGACGACGCTGACATTGTCATCTTTATGACCTGTAGCGTTCGTGAGAATGCAGATCAGCGTCTCTACGGTCAGGCTTCTGCTATGGTCAGCGCACCAACGCCTCCATCAGGCAAGCGCATTGTTGCCATTGGTGGCTGCATTGCGCAGCGTGATGGCGAGAAGCTCCGTGAAAAGGTCCCAGCTGTTGACGTTGTGTTTGGTACCAGCGCTCTTGCAAGTTTGCCCGCTCTTCTCACTAGCGCATTTAGGGGCGAGAATGACCGTGTAGCTGTAGATACTTCTGAGGAGGGCAAGGGCTTCTCCACAGATTTGCCAAGTAATCGCGCTCAGCAATATCACGCTTGGGTACCCATCATGACCGGCTGCAATAATTTCTGCACGTATTGCATTGTTCCTTACGTTCGTGGTCGTGAGCGCAGCCGTACCTTTGAAGCTGTTGTTGGCGAGTGTGAGCGTCTTGTAGCAGACGGTGTTCGTGAGATTACCCTTCTTGGCCAAAACGTTAACTCATATGGTCGTGACCTTTACGGTAAACCTCGCTTTGCAGAACTTTTGCGCGCTGTTGGACAGACGGGCGTTGAACGTATTCGTTTTACTTCTTCAAATCCAAAGGATCTAACCGATGAGACTATTGCGGCCATGAAAGAAACGCCAGCTGTCATGCCTCATCTTCATCTTGCAGTTCAAAGCGGATCTACGCGCGTTCTCAAGAAGATGAACCGCAGCTATACACGAGAAGAGTACTTGGACGTGGTTTCTCGCCTGCGTGCAGCTATTCCAGGACTGGCGCTTTCAACTGACATTATTGTTGGCTTCCCCGGAGAGACTGAGGAAGACTTTGAGGATACGCTTTCTTTGGTCAAAGAAGCTGGCTATTCTTCCGCATATACCTTCATTTACTCTAAGCGTCCAGGCACTCCTGCGGCAAAATACGAAGACAACACGCCTCACGAGGTCATCCAGGAGCGCTTTGATAGGCTTGCAGAGCTTGTTGCTCAGCAGGCGCATGACGCTAACCAGGTAGATTTGAATACTACTCAGGCAGTTCTTGTTGAAGGCACTTCCAAGCGTGACGATTCTGTCATGGTGGGACATAGCGAGAAGAACCAAACAGTTCACTTCAATCTGCCAGAAGGTTACACGCCAGAAGATCTTATTGGCAAAATTATTGATGTTCATATTGATGAGGCTCGTACCTGGTATTTGCGTGGAACCATGGAGTCTGATCCACGATGAGCTCCCATGGCTCGATTATCTGCATTGTAGGTCCCACGGCTTCGGGCAAAAGCTCCTTGTCTGAGCTGGTAGCCAAGAAGCTTGAGACTTCTGTCATTTCTGTTGATGCAATGCAGGTCTACCGTGGCATGGATATTGGAACTGCTAAAACTCCTGTTGAGGAGCGAGAAGTTCCTCTTCTCATGGTAGATTGTGCCAACATTTCAGAAGAATATTCTGTCCAGATGTTTCAAGTGGCAGCCCGTGAAGAAGCTCATAAGCTTATTAGAGCTGGTAAAGCACCTGTATTCTGTGGCGGAACGGGTCTTTATCTTGATTCGATTATCGACCAGATGGAGTTTCCCTCTGGGTCAGTTGAGTCTCCTGTACGTACTCGTTATGAAAAGCTTGCAGAAGAGCTTGGTGCTGAGGGCTTGCACGAACTTCTCGCCACAAAAGATGCAGCAAGTGCAGAGCTTATCCATCCAAATAACGTACGACGCGTTGTAAGGGCTTTAGAGCTCTTGGAAGAGGGCAAGTCGTATGCTACTCACCATGAGGGCCTAAAGGCTCATACACCGTACTTTGACGCCCAGATATGGGGTCTTACGATGGACCGTCAGCGTCTTTATGAGCGAATAAACCTCCGAGTTGACCTTATGTTTGAGCAAGGGCTTGTTGAAGAGGTTCAAGCGCTTATTGAGTCAGGTCTCTCTGAAAATTGCACGGCTGGGCAGGCAATTGGCTACAAAGAGTTCTTTGCGTATTTTGCTGGTGAACAGTCGCTTGAACAAACGCGTGAGCTTATTAAGCAGCACACCAGGCAGTATGCTAAGCGCCAAATTTCTTGGCTTAAACGAGATGGTCGAGTCAGGTGGCTTGATATGGATCAGCTTTCGCCTGAGGAAGCCCTCAAGCTGATTCTTGCACAGCATTCTGACGTACAATGCCAGTAGGACGCATCAAAACTAACGTATTTACCTAGTCTTAGATGGGGAGTTTATGGGTCGTTTTGTTCCATTTGATACCGCTCCTAAAGTTGAACGAGCAATTCTTGTAGGCGTTGATTGTGGTAAAAGTGATTGGTCGCTTGAAGAATCAATGGACGAGCTTGAGCGCCTCGCACAAACCGATGGCGCTGAAGTTTTTATGCGTTTAACACAGAAACTTGACTCACCCATTCCAAAAACGTTTATCGGCAAGGGCAAAACGGAAGAGCTTGTCTCCCTGGTAAGAAACACTAACACTGACGTGGTCATCTTTGATGATGAGCTCACGCCGTCTCAGCAATCTAATCTAGAAAAATTGCTTGGCGAGCCTGTTAAAGTCATTGACCGAACAGCACTGATTCTTGATATTTTTGGTATTCATGCACGTACCAAAGAGGGCCGCCTTCAAGTTCAGCTCGCACAGCTCCAGTACGTACTTCCAAGGCTTCGCGGCATGTGGAGTCACCTGGTTGGCGAGCAAACTCGCGGTGGCATTGGTAGCCGTTTTGGCCAGGGAGAGAGCCAGCTTGAGGTTGACCGTCGCCTTATTAGAAAGCGTATTTCAACCCTTAAAAATGAGCTTAAGCAGCTAGGTCAACGGCGAGAAGTTCAGTCTAAGTCCAGATGGAATTCTGGAACGTTTAGCGTCTCTCTGGTTGGCTATACCAACGCCGGTAAATCAACGCTTCTGAATCAGTTAACTGGAGCAGATGTATACGCAAAAGACGAGCTCTTTGCAACTCTTGATCCAACTACCAGAGCACTTTCTCTTGATGAAGGAAGAAAAATTGTTCTGACCGATACTGTTGGATTTATTCAAAAGCTTCCAACTAATCTGATCGAGTCGTTTAAATCTACGCTGGTTGAAGCTCAAGAAGCTGATCTTCTGCTGCTGGTCGCTGATGCAACTGACAAGAATCTTTCTAAAGAAATTGCAGTTGTTCGTAGTATTTTGAAAGATATTGAGGCCGATAAAAGCAATCAAATTCTTGTTCTTAACAAGGTTGATTTACTTTCTGAGCAAGAACTTCAAATGCTTAAAGCGCTCTACCCAGACGCTGTATTTATTTCTGCTCAAGAAGGCACGGGCATTAACGGTCTTCTCCACAAGATTCAAGAAATAGCTAGCGCTGGCGATAAGGTGGTTAGTGCACTTATCCCGTTCAACAAAGGCGCTCTTGTTAAGTCCGTTCACGAGAGATGTCAGCTTCTACACGAGCAATACGTTGCTGAAGGTCTTTTGCTGTCAGTTAAAGCCGACACCTATATGCAGGCACTTTTAGAGCCTTATGTGGTGTCAGAGGACGATATTCTGACTGACGAATAAGGCAATGAGCAGCAATATTGGTTGGTGCAAAATATAAACGATAAGCGAATGTTTTCCCATCTTTGTTATAAGGGGGAGGGAAAATGTTTTCATCCAGTTAGGATAGCCTTCTGCTTTGAGCTGTCTGTTAAACGCAGCTCCACTTACATACAAGAACAAATAGGGGAGCAATGGATAGTAATCTCCAGATGAAAAAGATGGAGAAGGAAATCCCGCCCAGGCTAAATACGGTGTTTGATACAACTCTTTAGGTAACGAGAAAACCATGTTACCTATACCAATGTGACCTGCAGACATTGGAATGCAGATAACAAATAACAACAGAAAAAGAATTGCTGCTGCATACCCTTTGGGCGGATTAGCGAAACGTGAAATAAGAGCTTCTACCAAGGTGCATGAAGCCATGCAGAAGAAAATTCCAAAGTTAATAGGAGTATCAATATTAGCAAAGGTAGTAGCTGCGAATATTGCAAGAGCAACAAGACCGTAAACTCCTGCTCGCTTAAAAGAATTTTTTGAAAAAGCGCACATGCAGCCAGCAATAAAAATAAAGGGATACGAAATTGAAGGCACCCAAATTCGCATAACTAAAGGAGTAAACCACGTAAGCTTGATGTGAGAGATAAAGAACAAATCATAGGTAAAGTGAAACAGTATCATTGATACTACTGAGATTCCTCGAATAGTATCAAAGAAAGTTACTCTACCTTTGGATTGTTCTAATTCCACACCCATAGTATGACTATGAAATTGATCTAATAAGTGCAGTAACCCTACCTAAAATAACAGGATTCTGTACGTAGATTGGCTCCATAAAATCGTTTTCTGGCTGAAGACGAATACGATCATTTTCTCTATAGAATGTCTTAACAGTTGCAGAGTCATCAATGAGAGCAACAACGATTTCTCCGTCATGGGCATCTTGCTGCTCTTTTACAACAATATAATCGCCATCAAAAATACCAGCGTTAATCATTGATTCTCCACGTACGCGAAGAATGAAAGAACTTGAATCTCCAACAATGCTTGTTGGAAGAGATAGAGACTCCTCAACGTTTTGCTCAGCAAGAATAGGTGTGCCTGCAGCAACACGTCCTACAAGAGGAAGACTAATGACATTATTAGCTACGTCTTGAGTAACGGGAGCAAGCTTTGCTGCGTCAGAAATGTTTGAAGCCTGGGGAACAATCTTCATAGTACGAGGCTTCTTTGGGTCTCTATCAATTAGGCCAAACTGCTCCAGGACTTTTAGATGCATATGGACAGTTGAAGGAGACGCGAGATTAACAGCAGCACCAATCTCTCTTACTGAAGGGGGATAGCCGTGTTGATCTGTGTATGAACAGATATATTCATAAATTGCTGCCTGACGCTTGCTGAGTTTGCCCTTTGGCATATGAGCCTCCTTTTTCTTTTTAGTAATAATACACGTGTTCTAAAAATTAATCAAACGAATGTTCTATTTTTTCTTGACACGAACAAATGTACTACATATTATTAGTACAAACGTTCGGACATGACTTTTTGTCCGGTGTATTAGATATAACTAGTTCCGTAAAAACTATTACGGAAGGAAATGATATGAGGCGTATGTATCAGTCAAAGATGTATCAGGTTAACGGCACTTCAGCACTTGCTTCTTATAAGCCTGCATTCAAGGTTATTGAAGGCGGCGCAAAGAAGGGTTCCGTTGCACCTCAGCGTGAGGAAGTCTCTTACGTAAAGACGCTGACCAACAAAGAGGCTTTTATTGCAGGTCTTATTGTTACCGCATCATTTATTCTGATGTTTGCGATTTCTTTCCTTCGTACAACTGCTCTTAATTCATTTGCAACATCTGTAATGGATAGCGCTTCACAAACAATTACCGTTCAGAGCAATGATACGTTGTGGTCAATTGCAGAGAGCAACCCAATTGAGGGCGTCTCTACAGAGCAGCAAGTAAGTTGGATTAGAGAAAGAAATAATCTCGATTCTTCTCTTTTAAGAGCTGGACAAACCTTAGAGATTCCTTCTGTATCTAAATAGTAAATATTTATGTAAATTTCTCTCAGAATTCTGTGTTGATAGCAGTCAATACCTGCGTAAAATGGTATCTTCCTTTTATACGAAAAAAGGGGATTCCATGCGTTGTCC
Source organism: uncultured Atopobium sp. (assembly GCA_900555335.1). Taxonomy (GTDB): domain Bacteria; phylum Actinomycetota; class Coriobacteriia; order Coriobacteriales; family Atopobiaceae; genus Lancefieldella. Next base: position 6,789 of record USKU01000042.1, read on the forward strand.
AAAATGCGGTCACGAAGAGTCAAAGGTTATTGATTCTCGCTCATCTGAGAATAACGATGCCATTAGAAGGCGTCGCGAGTGCATGTCCTGTAAGTTTCGTTTTACAACCTATGAGCGCTTAGAAGAGATTCCTATCACCGTTGTTAAGAAAGACGGTCACAAGGAGCCTTTTGATAGACAGAAGCTTATGAGAGGTCTTGTTGCTGCAACAGTAAAGAGAGATATCTCTGTTGCTTCCCTTGATCATTTTATTGATGGTATTGAGTCTCAGATTAGAGATAAGGGTCAATACGAGATTAAATCTGAAGATCTTGGAAGCATTGTGCTTAAAAACCTAGTTATGCTCGATAAAGTTGCATACATTAGGTTTGCTTCTGTCTATAGAGACTTCAAAGATGTTGATGAATTTAGCGCAGAATTAAGGAGCCTGAATTAATGAGCAATTTTTACATCCAGCTACCTATTAAACGTCTTGATCCTACTGTTGAACTACCTTCGTACGCCTATACAGGAGACGCTGGATTAGATCTTAGAAGTGCTGAAGATGTTGATCTTGCTCCTTTTGAGCGCAAACTTATTTCCACTGGTTTAGCTATTGCAATCCCTGATGGATACGCAGGATTTGTTCAGCCTAGAAGCGGTCTCGCACTTAAAAAGGGCCTTTCTATGGCAAATACTCCAGGCCTCATTGATGCTCATTATCGCGGTGAGCTTAAGGTTTGTGCTATTAACCTTGATAGCAAAGAAACTATTCACATTGAGCGTGGTGAGCGTATCGCGCAGCTTGTGATTCAACAGGTCCCTGTTGTAGAGCTTATTGAAGTTGATGAGCTTGATCAGACTGATCGCGGTACAGGCGGTTTTGGTTCAAGCGGCGTTCAATAATTTTTTATTTTGGTGATAAGCGCTTCAGCGCTTGCATAAAGGAAAAGCCTCTTTAGGAAGGAAGAGCTTAATGGAGAAGTTCTTTAAGGTAGCTGAGCGTGGCAGTAATCCCGCTCAAGAGTTTAGGGCTGGAATTACTACATTTCTCGCAATGGCATACATTATTGCAGTAAACCCAGCTCTTCTTGCTGCTGCAGGAGTTCCAGTTTCGGCAGCTATTACTGCTACCTGTCTTGGTGGCGGCATCATGACCATTTTGATGGGTCTGTTCTCTAACCGTCCACTTGCTTGTGCATCTGGTATGGGCGTAAACGCTGTTGTTGCATTCTCTCTCACTCCAATTACTGGTGGAGATTGGCACGCATCAATGGCAGTTATCTTCATTGAAGGAATTGCTATTCTTCTTTTAGTTCTCTGCGGCCTTCGTGAAGCAATCATGGATGCAATCCCTGTAAACCTACGCCACGCAATCTCAGTTGGCCTAGGTCTTTTTATTGCTATGATTGGTCTCAAGAACAGCGGTATTATCATTGCAAATGAGTCCACACTTGTTGGTCTTGGCGATATTTTCTCTCCAACCTTTATCGTTGGTGTAATTTCCATTGTTGCAACAGTTGTTCTTTACTCTGCTCGTGTTAAGGGCTCCCTGCTTATCGGCATTATTCTTGCCGTACTTGCTGGTATTCCTCTTGGTGTTACCGCAAGCCCTACAGGCATTGTTTCTGGTCTTGATTTCTCCACTTTTGGTGCACCATTCTTGACCGATAGTGCTGGTGTTATGGGTATTGTTAAGGCACTGACAACGCCAGTTCTTCTCGTCTTTGCATTCTCTTTGATGATGTCTGACTTCTTTGACACCATGGGCTCTGCTATGGCCATTGCTAAGCAGGGAGACTTCCTCACTGAGGACGGCAACGTCAAGGACATCAAGCAGATCCTCATTGTTGACTCTGCTGCTGCAGCTGCAGGTGGTTTCTTTGGTGCTTCTTCCATTACCACATTCATCGAGTCCGCATCCGGCGCTGCTGACGGCGGTCGTACTGGTCTTTCTTCTATTTTCACCGGTCTGCTCTTTATTGCAGCAGCATTCATTGCACCTCTCATTTCTATCGTCAGCTCTGCAGCAACTTGTGGTGCACTGGTTCTTGTTGGCTTCCTGATGATGTCTGAGGTTACCGAGATTGATTGGAACGATCTTCTTGAGGGCTTCCCAGCATTCATGGTTATCGCTGGTATTCCAATGACTTACTCAATCTCTGACGGCATTGGCTTTGGCTTCATCTTCTATGTTGTTGTTGCTCTTGTTACTGGTAACGTTAAGAAGGTTAAGCCTCTGATGTGGGTTGCAACTCTTGCGTTTGTTGCTTACTTCATCATTGCTAACTAGTTTTTAGTATTAGGGGAGCGCGTTCAAGATGGGGGTCTTGACGCGCTTCTTTTTTATTTGTGAATAGATTGTGTGCAATCTATTTTTTAGAGATAACTGATAATGATTGTCACCAGTAGGGTATAACAAAGCCAGTTACGATTTATACGATTGGAGCCAATCATGGCAGACGTTATTACTAAAGACCTTGTTATTGTTGGCGGTGGTCCTGCAGGACTTTCAGCAGCAATTTATGCAAAACGCGCCCTTCTCGATACTGTTGTTTTAGAGAAACAGGCGGTAGGTGGCCAGGTCATCACCACTACTGAGGTTGAGAATTACCCTGGTATGCCAAACACTGATGGCTTCACTATTACCGATACTCTTCAGAAGCAGGCTACAGACCTCGGCGCAGAGATTGTCATGGCCAATGTCCTTTCTATTGTTAAGGATCCAGAGACTAACCTCTTTGTGATGGAGACTTCTGAGGGAACCTATCACGCAAAGGCTGTCATTGTTTCTGGCGGCGCTAACCCTCGTCACGCTGGCTTTACCAACGAAGAGAAATTCACTGGCAAGGGTGTTTCTTATTGCGCTACCTGCGATGGAATGTTCTATCGCGGTAAGCAGGTATTTGTTATCGGCGGCGGCAACACCGCTGTAGAGGAGTCTCAGTTCCTGGCTCGCTTTGCTGACAAAGTAACCCTCATTGTGCGCAAGGATCACCTAAGAGCTAACGCTACTGCAATTAAGCAGTTTGAGGAGAATCCTAAGACAGAGATTCGCTATCTGACCAGCATTACTGCAGTTGATGGCAATGATTTGCTTACCTCTATTACATTCCGCAATAACCAGACGGGAGAAGAGCACACAGAGACCTTTGATGAGGGCAGCTTTGGCGTCTTTGTCTTGGTTGGTCGCGTACCTTCAACTGAGCTTTTGACAGATCTTGTAGATCTTGACGAGCAGGGATATGTTCTTGCTGATGATCATATGGCCACCAAAACACCTGGTCTCTTTACCGCAGGTGACCTCAATAAGAAGCCACTACGA
>USKU01000043.1 GCA_900555335.1 uncultured Atopobium sp.
ATGACAGCTATGAGGGAAATGTCCTGATTAAGTAGGTGTCGTTTACAAAACAGCAAACTGCAGTCTTTTTAGTCACAAAGCAAAGGGTCAGAACGTTCCGTTCTGACCCTTTTTGCATAATCAGATTATTATATTCAATTCTATGAATACATAATTTTTGAGCTTTAAATTATGTGCCTAAAAAGGTAAAAAACCCGTTTAGTTGGGGATGAAAATTGAAAATTAGCCGATTTATCCCCAGTTAAGACGATTTTTTACCGCACTAAAAACTTTTATCTGGGCAAACGTTGTATGCAGAAAAATGAAAACCCCAACTAAACGGATTTTTTACCACTTGGAGACTTATTCGAGCGTTTTCCGAAGAATCTGAGGCATCCGCTGCCTACTTATCAGTCGTTTATCAACCTTCTTTGAGCGTCTCTACAAGAAACCAACGGCACGCAAGGCACAAAAAATCCCAGCACCCGAAGGTGCTGGGATTTTGAACTTGAAACTTTAAGAGCGATTAAGCAGCCTCAACAACTTCCTCGGAAGCGTTGTCTTTCTTAGCAAAGTGCTCAGCAACGTAACCAGTAATCAAAGGAGTCAGGATTGCAGTAACGATAACTGCAGCTGCTACCTGTGCGTTTGCTGTTGCAAGAGCAGCTCCGCCATACAGAGCTGGGTTAGCCTCTGCCATAGCAGCAGGTGTAAGTGCGTTTGCGCCTGCGCAGGAAGAAATTGCAACGCCTGCAATTCCGGTTCCACCAGTTGCTTTATCAACAAAGTAGTTGATAAAGCCACCGCAAACGGAGCAGATAACGCCAAGCAGAATACCTGCAGGACCAGCCATGATGAGGGAATCAAACTTCATGGTTGTGCCCATAGCAAAGAAGGTCATAACAATAATTGCTGGCAGAGCGCTTGTGAGCATCTTCTTCATAGATGGGAAGCAGTTGCCAAGCAGAATACCCAGGATGATTGGGAGAACTGCACCAAGCAAAGACCAGTTAATTGGAGACTGACCAGTTGCACCAAGAGCAAGCATGGTAACTGGAGGGCCAACAACCAGCGTAGTAATTGCAACTGCACCCTGCTCATACTCGTTACCGTAGTCGGCCATCAGACCTGCGTACATGGAGTTGTTTGCACCAGAGCAAGCAGCAAGGATAACCATAGAAGAAAGACCAAGCAGGTTGTCGTTCAGGAAGAACAGAACAGCAAGACCAAGAGCAACGCAGAATACAACCTTAGAAATGATGATGATTGCGCCGCGAAGTGCAGCCTTTGGTGCACTCTTGAACGAAATTGTTGCGCCAACACACAGCATGAAAGCGCCAACCAGAGCAGCAGTACCCTTAACGGTCATTGCTGCGGTAAAGCTACCGAGCGTTGGGAATACCTCTGGGAAAAATGTGTTCATAAAAACACCAAGTAGCAGAGGAATCAGAATGTTTGCACCTGGGATGCGGCCCAGTGCCTTAAATGGGTGCTGAATAGAAATTAGTTCTTTTGTAGCCATCAACAATCACCTAGTCCATTACGATGCCGCCGTCGCAGTCGCCAACCTCACCGTTGACGAAGCTTGCAGCGTCGGAAGCAAAGAACAGTACCATCTGTGCAGGCTCAGATGCCTGTGCAGGACGGCCAAGAGGAATGATGCCTACGACCTTCTTGTACTTCTCCTCATCGTTGGAGAGCGCAGTGGTCATATCTGTAATGGTGAAAGATGGGCAAACTGCGTTACAAGAAATGCCGTACTTGCCGCCCTCTTTAGCGATAGCCTTGGTAAAGCCGTTCATACCAGCCTTAGAAGATGCGTAAGCAACAGTACCAAGGAGGCCGCCGCCAATCTTGCCTGCGACGGAAGAAACGTTAACAATACGAGCGCCGCCACGGTCGATGAAGTGCTGCCAGAGAGCGTGAGTTACGTTGTAGGTACCAGTGAGGTTGGTGTTGATGGTGTTGTTCCACTCTTTGTCGTCAACCTCGGTGAAAGGAACGGAGCTGATGCGACCAGCGCAGTTGATAAGAACGTTGACGTCGCCGCACTCCTCAAGAATCTGAGCAACGGTCTTCTTGACACCCTCTGCGTCTGCAATGTCCATTGTGTAGAAGAAGTTACCCTCGCCAAGCTCCTCGACAAACTTGCGACCAGTGTCCTCGTGACGAGAGCAAACGATTACGCGTCCACCTCCAGCAACAATACCCTTGGAAATCTCAGCGCCAATACCAGCGCTTCCGCCTGTAACCAGAACCAACTTACCTGTAAAATCGAATGCCATGCTCTCTCTCCTTTTTTCATGAGCACAAACCATTGGAAAACAAATAAATTCTAGCCATATTCACATAATTTTCTATACAAAAAATATTTTTTAACCACAAATCCTATGGTCAATGCGTTAAAAGAAAATAATTTGCTTAAAATGTGACATAAATGACACATTAAATTTCACGTTCAATCTTTTGGACATTTGTCTGCAAACTAAAGTCTTTTTCTTTCCTCAAAAATCTCAAAAGTTAGACAAAGCTAACTTTTAGGAATACAATATGGCGAGAAACCCGTTGGGCTCGTAGCTCCAAACTCCTAACTCTTGGCCTCACGCTATCAGTTTCTTGCTTTCAGTCCCGTAGCTACCTGCTCTCATCTCTTTGAAGGAAGTCGCTATGAAACATCGCTGCACGCATAACTCAGCAGCTGCAAGCCCGCAGCCGAATACAGTGCCTCACTCGTGCCCGCACGCTACCCGCAATCCTCTCCTAACCCGCAGATCAGCACTCACCTTGCTCGGCGCAAGCTCTGCGGCCACTATCGCTTCTCTCGCCGCATGTAGTCCACGCGATTCTGCAGCCAGCTCAAGCTCCGCGCAAAACCAAAACTCCTCGGCTCCCCTTGTCTTAACCACCTTTACCGTGATTCAAGACATGGCTTCTCGCGTTGCAGGCGAGTTTTGCCAGGTAGAATCCATCACCAAGGCCGGCGCTGAGATCCACGACTACGAGCCTACGCCCGACGACCTCAAGCGCGCGCAAAAAGCCCAGCTCATCCTCAACAATGGCCTGGGGCTTGAGCGCTGGTTTGAGCGCTTCGTCGATGACTCGCCTGCTCAGCGCGCCGACCTCAGCGAAGGCATCACCGCCATCCCCATCGCCGAGGGTGACTACCAGGGTCAGGCCAATCCGCATGCGTGGATGTCGCCCGCAAACGGCAAGATCTATGTCGAGAATATCGTCCGCGCGCTGAGCAACCTTGTCCCTGACCACGCCAAGGACTTCGAGGCCAACGGTGACGCATACAAAAAGGAGCTCGACAACATCTCCTCTCACCTGATTGAGGAGCTTAGCACCCTGCCGGAGAGCCAGCGCACGCTTGTGACCTGCGAGGGAGCGTTCTCATACCTGTGCCGCGACACCAACATGAAGGAGCTCTACCTCTGGGCCGTTAACGCCGCTGATGAAGGTACTCCGCAGCAGATTACAAAGGTTGTCGAAGCCGTAAAGGCGCAGCAAATCCCCGCAGTATTCTGCGAATCCACGGTAAGCCCCAAGGCAATGCAGCAGGTAGCCGACGAGACGGGCGCTGTCCTCAAAACTGACGAGAAGAACATCTTGTACGTAGACTCCCTTTCGGAAGCCAACGGTCCCGTGCCCACCTACCTTGACCTGCTGCAACACGATGCAGACGCAATCGTATCCGGCCTCACGGGAAGGTAGTGCACTCGATGAATCTTTGTGTTTCGCAACTTTGCGCCTGGTACGAGAAAAAAGACCGCGAGAAACCCGTCATCTATGACGTGAATTTCTCGCTTTCAACAGGAGATCTTTGCGCACTTGTGGGCGTCAATGGCGCCGGAAAATCTACGCTCTTCAAAGCACTGATGGACACCATCGCATGGGAGGGGTCACTTAGTTGGGGTCAGCAACCTCTTTCACAGGTGCGCAAGCAGGGAAAAGTCGCTTATGTCCCTCAAACGGAGGCAATTGACGCGACGTTTCCGTTGCTCGTAAAAGACGTTGTTATGCAGGGAAGATATGTTCATCAGGGCTGGATGCGCATACCTTCCACTCAGGACAAAGAGCTGGTAGCCCAGGCACTTGAACGCGTTAACCTGGCCGACCTTGCAGATCGTCCACTTGCCCAACTCTCGGGTGGACAAAGAAAGCGTGTTTTTGTAGCACGTGGAATAGCACAAGCTGCTGAACTGGTATTTCTCGACGAACCGTTTGCGGGAGTAGACGCTCGCTCTGAGGCCATCATCACCGAACAGCTCAATAACCTCAGTAAAGAAGGCAAAACATTGCTCGTTTCAATTCACGACATCAATTTGGCTCAGCAAAAATTCCCAATCTGCCTGGTCATCAATAAAACCATAACCGCGCAGGGTCCTTCGAAAAAAATTCTTTCTGGAGACGCCCTCCTGCAGAACCTTGGTATTTCCGAAGATACTCACATTGAGGAGGTGCTCCATGCCTGAGGTAGACATTCTCCAATACGCATTCATGCAGCGAGCCCTCATCACCGGAATTGCAACCGCCATAGTCTGCGGGCTTTTGAGCTGCTGGATTACTCATATGGGATGGTCGCTCATGGGCGACGCCATCTCGCATTCTATTCTCCCAGGCGTGGTCATTGCTCACCTGTTGGGGCTTCCCTATTTGGTGGGAGCACTTGTGTTTGCTCTCATTACCGTGGTGTTGGTCGGACAAGTCAAAAAGAGCCAAATTGTGCGCCCCGATACTGCTATCGGCATTGTATTTACAACGTTTTTTGCGTTAGGAACAGTTCTCATATCCAAGGTTCCAAGCCAAATCAACCTCTCACACATACTCTTTGGAAACCTTTTGGGGGTCACAACTCCCGATATGCTGCAAGTTCTTTGTATTGGCCTGCCTATTGCAATCCTGCTCATCCTTAAAAACAAGGACCTGACCTTGCTTTCATTTGATCCCACGCAGGTTCAAGCAATCGGTCTTTCTACTAAAACACTCACTTCATTTTTGCTTGTTGCCCTAGCACTCGCAATTGTCATATCGCTCCAGGCAGTTGGCGTCATTTTGTCAGTCTCGCTGCTTATTGTTCCGGGTGCCTGCGCAAGGCTTCTTACCAATCAGATGCGGCATATGCTCTGGATTTCTCCGCTTATTGCCACGGTCAGCGTTTTGATTGGAATAACAGGCAGTTATTACTTAGACGCCTCTTCTGGAGGAATGATTGGACTCACCCTCGGCGTGGTTTTTTGTATCATTTTTATACTAAAGAGTTTACCTAAGCTTACTTTTGGGCATATACTAGACAAGAACTAAGAAAGGAGGACCAATGCATACACTCAACACTTCAAAAGACCAGCTCACGCACACAACCCGCGCACAAAAGCTCTTGCACAGGCAAGCCTCAGCAGCTCTCAGAACATCCATTGGTCTTATGGTCGGAGCTCTTCTTATTGCGATGGTTCATTAAGACTTCATCTCATAAAATCACCCAGATTTGGCGAGAAACCCCTTCTATTCAAAGGGTTTCTCGCTAAATTTTTATATAAGTGTTTGAACGAGAATACCTACGGATACTGACGCAAGGTTGGACAAGATTGAAAGAGTCCATGGAGTGTTGCTTACTCTTTTTACCTTGTAAATGAGACCTTCAACAGCAATAACAACCAGCTCAACAGCTATGACGCACGCCCAGTACTGAACGTCGTTAGCAACCACATCAACAAGGGCGCTTGTGATAAAAACAGCAATTGGATTAGTAAGCACTTGAGCAGCAACAACGATCAACAGTGCTTGATTGTCTTTAACGCCCAACGATTTTGCGACAATAAGTTCAACAGTGATAGTCAGAATCAGACAAAACGCAAATATCGGAATAATGGTCATCAAATACGGCAATAAAAATGTTTGATCGTCCATGCCATTAGCCTTCTACTTGTTTGTCTTCAGCAACAAGATAGTCTTCAGCCGCACACTCATCTTCAACCGCAAGCTCATCAACCTGATCAGACAGCTCTGCCGTTTGAGTATCTTCCTCTAAAGTCTTAGCAACTTGTGCTGCTTGGAACATGCGCTCGTGGCCAAATGGACCTGTGACCACAGTATCTTTGACCAGCGTGAGACCAACACCCAACGCAAGTGCTGAAACCAAACTAATAACGGAAAGCATCACGGGGTGCTCAACACGGAATCCTACGAGCGCAGGCAACGCGCCTACGGCTAGTGAGAAACTGGCCAGTCCAAACGCAGTACCTTTTGCGTTGGGCAAGATGTTTGCTAGAGATGCCAACGTAATGGACATAGTGAAGTTGAAGAAAAATATACCCAAGAGACCCATAACGGGCGCCTCCCATGAGGGTGCAAACAAAGTAGCTGCAGCAATGAGCGAGAAGATTGCTGTAGTTCTAAAACCAATACGATCAGCAACCATTCCACCAAGCGCTTTACCTGCAAATACACCAAGGATGCTCAATACAAGAAGCAGCGTCTGACTCTTCCAGGGAAATGCCATAACCATGCCGGCGTAGCTTCTAAGAGCTACTACAAGGGTGAGCAGTGCAATCGCAAGCAGTGTATTGTACGAAAGCTTAGGAATATCAAATGCAACGTTATGGACGTTCCAGTATTTCTTGTTGACCTTTTGGACCACAAGCGTAATAAGCGCACATAAGAACAACAGCACAAGGAGGGAAAACGCAATCTGAAGCCTTTCCATTTGAGCACTTTGCGTGCCTAAAAAGACTCCAATTGCACCAGTTGCAATAAAGATTCCTGAAGGACCCGCGTGCTTTTGCGAGATGTTAAGTACAATCAGTCCGCCTGCGCTATGGAAAAGTGCATTTCCAACCGCGAGCAAAAGAACTGCTAACCACTCGAGAAGTGCTACGGGCAACAATGAAATCAAAACTCCAGCACCAACCAAAGCGTACGAAAGCAAGGCAGCATAAGAGTTCTTATCCAACTTGTCCAGCACTATACCTACAGGCAGTTGCAAGGTAAAAGCAACAACGTCGTACAGCAGAATACTAAACGCAACAAACTCCAACGAATCTTGGCCAGACTCCCCCAACACTCGGCTTACAGCACAAAGCATCGAAGATACGCAAGCAAAGTCAACTACAAAATGACATAACGCAAATGCAAAGGTAGTGACTTCTTTTTTTGGAAGAATCTGCTGTGTTGTGGACAAGGTTTTACCTGCGACGCCTTATGATCATAATAAATCCAACGACAGCCACAAGAACAACAACTGCGATCAAACTTGCATGAGAAGTAGCTAAACCAACTCTTGGTGTAGAAATAACATCAGCTTTTGCAATGGTAGGAAAAGCAGCTGCCATTATAAAAACGCAGGCAGAAAGTGCGATTTTTTGGACTAATCCCAAACTGGAACGTAGATGACAATACAGTGACATAATGCCTCCTTCATCAACTTTTTAATAGTTTACCAGTACACATGCCTCCTTCCAAATGTACTCCCGTAAACGGCATAAAAAAGCGCCCGAAAAATATCGAGCGCTGTGCAGTCAGTGCAATTAATTGAGGTTTTAATCTCACTTTGACTATGTAGTCCGCTTAGTTTTCAGCCTTCTTGATCTTCTCGCCAAGTTTTTTATCAATGACGACGTAGAGGTAGCCCAGGGCAACAAAGACAACAATCAAAATCACAATGGTCAAAGCAACTGTTGGGACTCCTAGCTTGTCAAAGTCCATAAATCCATAAGGCCAGCGAGACTTCTCTTTAATCTGCACGCCAAAGCCCAGAACCAAGACAATGATGTACGCAAAATACGTGAGCGGATACAAAGGCCAGATCAGAGGCTCTTTAAAGCCCATTGTTGGCTTCTCGTCAAAGAGCAGCCAGTCCAAAACGGCGCAGATAGGAATCACATCATGCAGAATAAAATTGTTGAACTTAAAGACGCCGTTAACAAAGACCTCGCCATGGTCAAGCAGGAAGTAAGCTACCAGGCCAGTTACGGTAATGCCCAGCATAAGCGTGTGTTTGACCGTTGGCATCCATGGCTTCTGAGCAGTCTCGGGATGCTTGTAGGCCTGGAACAGCGCGCCCCAATAATAGGCAACAAGCAGCAGATTAGAGATGTTGGTGAAGTAATACAAGAAAGAAACGCGGAAGTTCATTCGGAAGACGCCCGCAGAATCACACAACACAAAGGTGCCAATCACAGCAATAAACAACTTAAAAATAAATGACGCTTTCTTAGATTTAATCAACGCAGTACCTCCTTCTGTAAAGCGAGAGGTCACTGTAACCCTAGCATGCCGCGACAAAAATACGTAATTCTCAGAGTTAACAGTTATGTTTCAAATGAAAAAGATTCAAAAAAATGCAGTCTTCTCACTTGTGGCGAGAAGACCGTGAAATGGCGAGAAAATCGCAGATGTCAAAGGTATACAAGGCCAACCAGGACTGCGTTACTGAAGCGCGTGCTTAATCACAAGAATTGGATGGTGCAAAAGCAGTCGAGGTCCTGTGGATTTCATGACCTCTTTAACACGAGCGCGCATCTCTTTGCTATAGCAATGCGATTTGCATTTTGAGCAAAACGTCTTTGTCTCAATGTGAGGACAGCGGTCCACACGCGTATGCGCATACTTCTCAAGCTCAGCACACTCGTCACACAGAGGTTCGTGGGCTTTGGTGTGATGAATCTTCTCGCAATAAAAACGAATCATGAGCGAAATAAGATCTTTTTCTTTTTGACGTTTCTGTGCAATTTCTTCAGGTGTCATCAGCTCACTCGTCCCCCATCAACGGTGTAAACAACATCTGCAATTCCCATGGTAGAAGCCCTGTGAGAGACAAGAACCACAGACTTGCGCTCAGTTTCTTTATCAAGCGAGCGCAAGATAATAGCCTCGTTTAGGCTGTCTAGGTTACTGGTTGGCTCGTCAAGCAGCATGAGTGGCGCATCGTGTAAAAATGCGCGAGCAAGGCCAATGCGCTGGCGCTCTCCGCCAGAAAGTGAGTCGCCAAGTTCTGCAACGGGCGTGTCGTACCCCTGGGGCAGCGTGGAGATGTACTCGTGAATTGAAGCCTTCTTGCACGCCTCAACAATCTCTTCATCCATTGCATCAAGCTTTGCAATGCGGAGATTGTTCTTGATGGAATCGTGATACAGATGCGTATCTTGCGTCATGTAGCTCTCAAGATCGCGCAGGTTAGAGGTATTAACCTGCTCCAAAGGGGTTCCAGAAATTTCAATGGCACCAGGTGTTGCTGGCCAGAAACGCATCAAGAGTTTAAGCAGCGTAGACTTGCCTGAGCCACTCTTACCTACAATTCCCACAATCTTATCGGTAGGAATGTCCACGGAAATGTTGTCCAGAATCTGCTCGTTATCATATGCAAATGAAAGCTCAGATACACGTACGCCCTCATATGAGATGTCTTTTTGGTCCACTACGTCTTCAACCAGGGGTTTCTCGTCCAGAATATCCAAAACACGATTACCCGCAGCAAACGTACTGGTCAGGGTTGTACCAAGTGCTGCCAAAGCCACAACAGGCCCAAACGAACTCATCAATGCAATGGTGACAATGAAAGCATCGGTCATATAAATCTGCTGGTGATAGGCCAGGTAGAACGAACTAAAGAACATAACAAGGCCTGAGAGCAAAATAACCGTTGACGTAACGGCATCGTTGACACCAAATGCCTTCTTAACCGCCTGTTGTCTGTCACTTA
>USKU01000044.1 GCA_900555335.1 uncultured Atopobium sp.
GGACTGAATGGCAGACTCTTTTTCTTCTGCCTGCTTCTGATAGACCTGGTTAATAGCCTCAGGAGAATTCTGCTGAGTCTGATGCTGCTTTTGCGAGTTAGAGAAAATGCTGGCAAGAGAAGGCAACATCATAGATATAGCAATAAAGAGCGAGAATACGCCAATAGCAATCTTCATGCTTGTAGAAGGACCTGGCTTTTTAGGAGCCTCATCGGGCTTGCGGTTTTTTGCCTTCTTTTTTGCTGTCTGGTTTGCCATGGTAACCAGCTCTTTTTCTGCCTTCTGTTCTGGTGTAAGTTCTGGCTTTGAAGTATTAGTTGGCATTCAACATCCAATCGCTTTTTCTAAACATAACTTATCAAGATACGGCAGAATGGGCCTACTTTCAAAGGAAATACCAAAGTTACACAAGCTATCCCCAGACGCTCTGGCCACGATCAACTTTTGCAAGTCGAGCACTTACCTGTTTAACAGCAACAATAAACACATCAAGTGCTGCATCAAGCTCTTCCAACGTTGGGTAACTTGGAGCAATTCTGATATTAGTATCAAAAGGATCTTTACCAGCTGGCCATGTAGCTCCTGCAGGTGTCATGGTAACGCCCAGTTCATTGGCACGAGAAACAATTGCGCGTGCAGAGCCAACAGGACCATCAAACGAGACAAAATAGCCACCCTTAGGGTGAGACCAAGTTGCAACACCTAGATCTCCCAAACCCTCCTGCAATTTGCGTTCAACCAGTTCAAAACGTGGTCGAAGCAGCTCGGCGTGCTTTTGCATATGAGCTTCAATACCTTGAGCATCTTTGAGAAAACGCACATGTGCCAGCTGCGAGATTTTCTCGGGAGAAACTCGAGCAACCTTGAAAGCGCTCTGGATTTCTTTAATGTCTGCAGGGCTTGCAGCAACCCAGGCCATGCCCGAGCTTGGGAAGGTTACCTTTGCCGTTGAAGCAAAAGCAATTATCAGGTTCTTTTGAGCGTCACCTGCAGCAACCTCTGAAAGTGCATCAAAGATATTTAAGAGCTGAGGAGCCTCAGATTCTGGCACAAAGGAGTGAATCGCGTAGGCGTTATCCCAGAAGATTCTAAAGTCAGGAGCTGCGGGTTTAAGGTTTGCAAAAGCACGAACTACCTCATCTGAATAGGTAATGCCAGTTGGGTTGGCAAAACGTGGCACACACCAAATTCCTTTAACAGAGCTGTCGTTCTCAACAAGCTCCTTGACCACGTCCATATTGGGGCCATCGTCGGTCATAGGGACTGCAATATTTTCAAAGCCGTAATGCTGTGTAATAGCAAAATGACGGTCATAACCGGGAGCGGGGCACAGAAACTTGAGTGTAGTGCTCTGGGCCTTTGCAGCCGCCATCTGCTCTGCCCAAGACGGCTGACCAGAAAGACCGTGGGTAACGGCATGAGAAATAATGTCATGCATAAGGTTAAGGCTAGAAGAGCCGTTTACGATGACCTGATTAGCAGGTACACCTGTGAGCTCCGCGGCAAAAGCTCGCGCAGAAGGAAGGCCCCAGGGGTCTCCGTAGTTGTCCGCAAAAGCGCCGCCGTCAGTCAGGTCAGAACTGGAGTTCAGCTCATCAAGCATAGGCTTAGACAGCGCCGTCTGTGCAGGGCTTGGCTTTCCGCGAGCCATATCAAGCTTGAGGTTTTTCTCGCCAAGTGCACGGGCTTCTTGTCCAATAAGCTCAAGGACCTGGTTAAGATCAGCGTCGCTCATCTTCTGATAAGCGTTTTGCTCAGAGGTTGATTTTGGCTGGAACAGCTCGCGAGAAACTAGCTCAAACATGACACTCCCCTTTTTGGTCTTTGCGTGATACAAAGTATAGGTGATTTGAAAATCGACGCGACAAGGAGAATCATGGCAAATTCTGCACAGCCTGGCATGCGCTCGGAGGCATATGGCGAGCTCCAGCACCTTGTTGACAATCTTTATAAGCGTAAACCTTCGGGCACAGTCACTAAGGTTGACGTGCTGATTCAAGCTGAAGTAGACGATCTTGAAGAAGATTTGCAAGAAGTTATTGAGTTGATTCCATCGGGCACATATGTCCGCGCTCGCCTCTGCGATCAGATTAACTCAATTGTTACGGCACACGGCTGGGGCTTTACCTACGGCACGGTCGAGTAGCTCTAAGCTTCCCTTATGCAGTTCTTGCGATGCTTGTAAAACTCTGAAACGTGTACAAAGAGAAGACCCAAGATTGCAGAAGCAAACGATGCAGCAAGAACGGCTACCTTAGCTGCAAGAATCTCCCCTGCGTCTGGGAATGCAAGGTTAGAAATAAGAATTGACATGGTAAAGCCAAGGCCGCCCATAAGACCAACGGCTGTAATCTGAATCCAATCAACTTTTGCAGGAAGCTTGCAGATTTTAACCTTTACCAACAGGAATGTCACAAGAATAATTCCTAATGGCTTTCCAAGAACGGCGCCAAAAAATACACCATGAGCAATATTGCTGCTAAGAAGCGAGCCAAAATCAGCTCCTACCAACGTAATCTGTGCGTTTACAAACGCAAAGATGGGCAGAACAACAAAGTTCACAAAGACAGAAATGTAGTGCTCAACGCGCTGAAGTGGTGGAGTTACGTGGTGCATAACCTGCTCAATTGAGTTTGCGCCATGCGTGAAATCATGCTGACCCAAAACGTGATGCTCATCGTCGTAATGATCATCAAGCTCTCGAGCACGCCTAGAAAGCCAGCTTCCCAGCTTGCTTAGACGAACATCAGAGTGAGATGGCAAGAAAAAGGCAAGGAGAACGCCCGCAAGAGTAGCGTGAATTCCCGAGTGATACATGCAAACCCAGAGCACCAAACCAACAAGCAAATACGGACCAGAAGAGTAAATCTTCAGGCGATTCATTCCCCACAAAATGACAAGTACTCCAAGGGAAGCTGCTAACCAAGCAATATCTGGCGTGTGACCATAGAAAAGAGCAATGACCACAATAGCCAGGATATCGTCGGCAATAGCAAGTGTCTGGAAGAACACCTTAGTCTGTGGGCTAATTCTGTTGCCCAACAGCGACATGACACCCAGCGCAAACGCAATATCGGTTGCAATTGGCGTTGCCCATCCATGAGGGGCAGTGCTTGCGTTAAGCGCCAGATAAATAAGGGCAGGAACTGCAACGCCACCAACAGCCGCAAGCATAGGAAGCATTGCCTGTCTTGGCTTTCTGAGCTGGCCAACAGTTACTTCATACTTAAGCTCAATACCTACCAGCAAGAAGAAGATTGCCATAAGGAAGTCATTCACAAAGGTTTCTAGAGCCATATGTGCATGAATCATTCCAAGCGAGAAACTCATTTGGACTTCAAGAATTTCTCGAACCACCTCATGAGCAGGTGAGTTGGCAACTACAAGTGCAATAAGAGCCGCAAGCACCATGACTGCTGCTGCAATAGTGCTGTTAGAGGTGATTTTCTTTAGAGAAGAGCGCTGACTAATTCTTCTTACAACTGCGGGCTCTCTATAAATACTAGACATTATCTGCCGTTCTCTCTTTATCTAAATGGTATTGGCCGTTAGCTATGCAAGTTTTTCTCGATTTATATGTCTAGTGTACCGTCTACCTACCGTTGAGGGCAACTTGTCATATCTCAAGAAAACGGGGTATATCTCTATGTAAAATGTGGGTAATAGAAAGTCAACGTTTAGCTACTTGTAGCACGTATATATTTGGAGCGGATAATGGACACTAAGCGAATTGCCATCATCACAGACTCAGGAACTAATGTCCCACCTGATTTTGTTGCTGAACACAATATTCGTATCACCCCACTTCGCATTAACTATTCTGACGGCTCTTCCTACGAGTCTGGTATTACCATCACGCCAGCTGAGCTTGTTGCTCGCTTTGAAGAAGAAGTTCCTAAGACATCACTTCCTTCTCCTGAGGGCATTAAAGCTGCCTTTGATGATGCAAAAGCAGCGGGGTACGAGGGTGCTGTTTACGTTGCTATCTCCTCTGGACTCTCTGCTACCTGCGATACTACTCGCATGATTGCAGAGTCCATTACAGACTTCCCTATTTATGTTGTTGATACCAAAAACATTGGTATTGCTTCCGGTCTTATTGTTATTGAGGCTCAACGTCTTATTGAGCTGGGTCTTTCTCTTGAGGAGATTGGCGCCAAACTTGATCAGGCTTCTCTGAACACACGTGTATACTTCTCCGTTCCAAGCCTTGAGTATCTACGTAAGGGTGGCCGCATTTCTGAGGCAATTTATCGCATTGGTTCTATGTTGAACATCAAACCTGTTCTTACCTGCGATGAAAATGGCAAATACACCATTGCCAAGAAGACTCGTGGTTGGCAGAAGTCTCTAGCAGGACAGATTGCTCTAGGAGCAGCCTTTGCTCAGAAATTTGACCGCGTCCATGTAGGAATTTGCTGCTCCGCGCCAAATATCATTTACTCCGAAATGGAAGCCATGATTAAAGAAGCAATCCCTAATGTCACCGACTTTAGGTATGTCGAGGCTGGCTCGGACCTTCTTGTCCATACGGGACCAGGCCTTGTTGGTTATGCCGTATTTGGCTACTAAAAGTTAATCGCCTCATGCAACTAAGAACAGCCGCCCACTCAGGCGGCTGTTTTCTTGTAGAGAGCACGTAGGGCGAGAAGGGCTTCTCGCCCTATGCGTCTAGGGTTACAGCAATGGCTGATCCACGAAGAAGCCTTGGTCGTCAAGGAGATTGGAGTCGTCTGCTGCCTCAGTAGCAAGCTGATCGCAGCGCTCGTTAAGCGGATGACCGGCGTGACCCTTAACCCACTTGAAGCTCACCTCATGGTCTTCCATAGCAGCAAGGAGACGCTTCCAAAGGTCTACGTTTTTGACCGGCTCTTTAGATGCCGTTTTCCAGCCTTTTCTAATCCATCCCGAGACCCATTTTTGATTAAACGCATCAACCACGTACTTAGAGTCGGAATAGAGCTCTACCTGACAGGGGCGCTTAAGGGCCTCAAGTGCAACAATGACGCCAAGGAGCTCCATACGGTTATTCGTAGTGGTTTTATAACCCTGACTGAACTCTTTTGTATGCTGCTGGCCGGAAGGATCGGTATACAGAAGTACTGCCCCATAGCCACCAGGACCAGGGTTTCCTCGAGACGCACCGTCTGTATAGACTGTGACGTGCATATATGAGGTTGCAGCCTCCATACCAAATCTCCTCTAAAACGTGTTGCTTACGTATTTACTTTGCCTCAGCCCAATTGGAACCATAGCTGACATCGGCAATTAGAGGAACACGCAGGGTAACAACGTCTTCCATGGTCTCTTTTACTAGTTTAGAGACTGTCTCAATCTCTGACTCAGGAACTTCCAAGTCAAGTTCGTCGTGAATCTGAAGAATCAGCTTTGATGCAAGACCTTCATCACGCAGGCGTTTCTCGACATTAATCATTGCAATTTTGATAATATCGGCAGCACTTCCCTGCATAGGGTGATTCATAGCAGTGCGCTCGCCAAAGGCAATTAGCTGACGATTTGACTGGTTAAACTCTCTAATGTGGCGCTTACGGCCGTACATGGTAACCACATAACCAGTCTCGTGAGCGGTGCGGACGGAATCATCCAGATAGGCACGAACGCCAGGATAGGCGTCAAAGTAGCGGTCAATCATCTCTTGCGCTTCCTTGCGGGAAATCTTCAGAGACGTTGCCAGACCAAAGGCCTGCTGACCATAGACAATGCCAAAGTTAACTGCCTTAGCGCGACTGCGAAGTGCTGGGGTAACCTCTTCAACAGGTACACCAAAGACGCGTGCAGCTGTTGCTGCATGGAAGTCAGCACCAGAGTTAAATGCTGCTACCAGGTGCTCGTCAGCTGAAAGATGTGCCAGCAAGCGCAGCTCAATCTGGGAGTAGTCGCAGGCGAGAAAAACGCTGCCCTCGGGAACGGTAAAGGCCGTGCGGACACGATGTCCCAGCTCAGAACGGGTAGGAATGTTCTGCAGGTTTGGATCGGAGCTGGAAAGCCTGCCTGTTGCAGCTACGGTCTGATTGAATGTGGTGTGGATACGCTTATCGCCACGAATAAGCGCAGGAAGCGCATCAAGATAGGTTGATTTGATCTTGGCGCGCTCACGGTACTCAAGAACGTCAGCAACAATCTGGTACTCCTGTGCCAGATCTCCAAGCACCTTTGCGTTGGTGGAGTAAAAACCAGTGCGTGTCTTTTTGAGGCCATAAGTTGGAAGCTTGAGCACGTCAAACAAGATATGAGAAAGCTGGCTTGGAGAATCCAAGTTGAAATCCTCGCCTGCTGTCTGGTGAATACTTGCCACACGCTGCGCAATATCTTCACCCAGCTCCAAAGACTGCTTAGCAAGCTCTTGAGGATCAACGTAGAGACCACGACGCTCCATCGCAGCAAGTACTGGCAAAAGTTGCATCTCCAGAGAAGTAAAGAGTTCCAAGGAACCATCATCTTCAAGCTTTTTAGTCAGCACAGGCACAAGAGCCCTAGCAGCTACAGCTCTTAGTGCTGCAGCAGGAATCTCGTCCGTTGGCTCAGGAAGCTCAGAGCCAAAGTACAGCTCAACCAAGCCGTTAATATCAAAACTTGAACGATCAGATTCAAGCAGATAGGCAGCAACACCCGTATCAAAGAGGCAATCGGAATCAATGGTCTCAATATCCAGTTTCTGTGGCTCAGATGAATCAACAGGGCTTACCTCGTGAAGCAACGCCTTGACATCGTCTGCAGCAACACGGGCTTCTCGCAAAATACGAAGCAGTGCTGCGGTGGCGTTTTCTCCTTCAAATTTGAGGAGTGCCTTTTCTGTAGACACCCAAAGTGTGCGAGAAAGGCTAAAGAGCGCTCCAGCATCGGCAGCAGAGTCTTCTGCAACACCGATCCACTCTTGGTTCTCAAGAGCAGTGGTCAGAGCAGCAGATGCGTCTCCTGCCTGCAAATACTCTGACGGAATAGGAAGCGCAGGTGTAGCAGAGGCGGTTTGTGCAACTGCGCCAGCGGCAGACCCACCAGCCATACGAGCAAGCCTTGAGGTCATGCCCGTAAAGCCCAAAGCCGAGAAAGCCTTGACCACGTCATTTGGATCAAATGTTGGGAACTGAGCATCGTCCAGGTTGATATCAAGTGGTGCATCAGTGCGAATAGTAGCAACCTTACGGGAGAGCAGAGCGTCATCAATATGAGCGCGAAGGTTTTCTCCCACCTTACCCTTGACCTCGTCAGCATGGGCAATAACCTCGTCAAGCGAGCCATACTCAACAATCAGAGCAGCAGCTTTCTTAGGGCCAATTCCAGGAACACCCGGAATGTTGTCAGAAGAATCTCCCTTAAGGCCATAGAAATCTGGGACAAGCTCTGGCGTAATACCAGCGTAGAGATCTGCCACAGTCTCTGGCGTCATAATTGAGACGTCGGAGACGCCTTTGCGCGTAGAAACAATCTTGACGTTTTCTGTGGAAAGCTGGTACATATCGCGGTCACCCGTGAAGAGCAGCATCTGGTAACCCTCAGCCTCACCACGGCGGGCAAGGGTGCCCAAGATGTCATCGCCCTCCCAGCCTTCAAGCTGGCAGACAGGAACATCAAGCGTCTTGAGCAGCTCCTTGACTATGGGAAACTGTGCATGCAAAGCGGGGTCCATCGGAGGACGCTGAGCCTTGTACTGAGGCAACATATCAATGCGAACCTGTGGCTTGCCCTTATCAAACGCACAAATAACACCATCTGGCGAGAAGGACTCAACAAGCTTGATAAACATGTTGAAGAAGCCAAAGAGCGCGCCGGTTGGCGTACCATCTGGTGCTGCCATTGGCTGACGGATTGCATGGAATGCTCGGTGCATGAGCGAGTTTCCGTCAATAACAGCAATGGTTCTACGTGGTTTAGCTGCACTTTCTTTAGTTGATGCAACCTCGTTTTGATCTGTAGTATCAACTGGCATAGTAGTATCAGACATACCTGCTCCTCTTAGTTTTTTGTGCTTCTATTGTACTAAGACTTCCTCTGCTTATGCGCGCCAGAGCCCATGGAAACAAAGCCCACATCTCACACAAAAAGACGTACCAGCCAAAGCTTTTTCATTTGTAAGCGTTCTGTTTCTGTTTGTATCCTGTATACCCTTACTGTGCCATTCGTGCGAAAATACAAACGATATAATGTGCACAGCACACGAGAAAACAGGCTATCTGCCAGCATTTACCTACAAGGAGGGGCTGTGGCTCACGACAAAGTTTCTCAGGAATTTGGCTCACTTCTCTTTACCGACGCAGACATGCAAGAACGTCTGCCAAGACCAACGTACAAGAAACTTCGTAGTGTTATCCAGGACGGTAAGCCTCTTGACCTTGATATTGCAAACGAAGTAGCACACGCCATGAAGGAGTGGGCGCTTGAGAAAGGTGCCACTCACTTCACTCACTGGTTCCAGCCTCTTACGGGTATTACTTCCGAGAAGCACGACAGCTTTATGACTCCTCAGGGAAACGGCACTATTTTGATGTCCTTCTCAGGAAAAGAGCTGGTACAGGGTGAGCCTGATGCATCAAGCTTCCCTTCTGGTGGTCTTCGAGCCACGTTTGAGGCTCGTGGTTACACGGTTTGGGATCCTGCAAGTCCAACCTTCATCAAAGACGAGGTTCTCTGCATTCCAACTGCATTTATTTCATACACGGGAGAAGCGCTGGATAAGCGCACTCCTCTGCTTCGTTCCCAGGTTGCCCTAGAGAAGCAGGCCAAGCGTGTTCTTGCACTCTTTGGACAAGAGCCTTCTCGCGTTGTTACAAACATTGGCCCTGAGCAGGAGTACTTCCTTATCAAAGAGGAAGACTTTGAGCAGCGTCCTGACCTTATTCTGTGTGGTCGTACCCTCTTTGGTTGCGAACCAAGCAAGGGTCAGGAACTTGACGAGCACTACTTTGGCGCTATTCGTCCAACCGTCAACAACTTCATGAAAGAACTTGATGACGAGCTCTGGAAGCTAGGCATTCCTGCAAAAACCAAGCATAACGAGGTTGCTCCTTGCCAGCATGAGCTTGCACCTGTCTTTGAGCAGGGAGCACTTGCTATTGACAACAACCTCCTGACTATGGAGAAGCTCAAGCTTCTTGCACCTCATCACGGCCTTGCCTGCCTTGAGCACGAGAAGCCCTTTGAGTACGTCAATGGCTCTGGTAAGCACGACAACTGGTCGCTCTCCGCAGATGACGAGAACCTGCTTGAGCCTGGCGATAAACCTGGCGAAAACCTCCGCTTCCTGGTCTTCCTTGCATGCCTTGTTGCCGCTGTTGACTCTCATGCAGACCTTCTGCGCATGTCGGTTGCATCTGCTGGAAACGATCACCGTCTTGGCGCAAATGAGGCTCCACCTGCGATTGTCTCAGTCTTCTTAGGCGCCGCACTTTCTGTAATTGTCGATGATCTTATCACTGGCTCTGATGTTCACGGTGCAAAGCGCACTCGCATGGACCTTGGCGTACCAACACTACCTGCAGTCCTTAGGGACAACACAGACAGAAACCGTACCAGC
>USKU01000045.1 GCA_900555335.1 uncultured Atopobium sp.
AAAGATTACCTGTTAGAGAACGGCTTTACCTATCTGTCTGAGGGTGCTTCTTGGGATGTTCGGCCAGGCGGCTCTTACTTTACAACGCGCAACAATTCTTCAATTGTTGCCTGGAAAGTTGGCGAGAAGTACTGTGAGCCCCAAACCTCAACCGTTTACGCTCCTTATCACTTCCAGCTTGCCGTTGCTCATGGCGATTCTCCAACCTACAAGGTAAAAGCTCAGCCAGAGCTTACTGGTGAGGGCAACTCGCTTCGTCTGAACACCGAGGCATACGGCGGCATGCTTGACCATACCTGGTTTGACCGTCCTCTGGGCATTGCTGGTCGTGTGCTGGTTAAGGTAGGAAACAAAGTAGAGTCTAGGCTGGTCAACATTGAAGATGACGTTGTCATGATTCCAAGCTTGGCTATTCATCTTGAACACAAAAATGGTCTTTCGCCAGAGTTCAACCGCGCTAAAGATTTGATGCCACTCTTCAGTGCTGGAGAGCTTAATCCTGGCGCCTTTAATGCCCTGGTGGCTGACGCAGCTGGCGTGTCTCAAGAAGATATTCTTTCTCGCGATTTGTTCTTAGTTGATCACACGGGCGGCCGTATTTGGGGTGCTAAAAAGGAGTTTGTTTCCGCTGGCCACCTGGATGACCTTCAGTGCGCCTTTGTAGCGCTTAAGGCTTTCCTTGCTTCCTCAAATGAGCAGGACATCTCTGTGTATACCTGCTTTGATAATGAAGAAGTTGGTTCAAATACCAAGCAGGGTGCAAAGTCTACGTTCCTTAAAGACACGCTGCAGCGCATTAACGCTACGCTTGGCTTTACGCAAGAAGATTACTACCGTGCGCTCTCGGCATCTCTGCTGGTAAGCTGCGACAATGCGCATGCGGTACATCCCAATTATCCCGAGAAGCACGATGCGGCCAACAAGCCTTATCTCAATGGCGGCATGGTTATCAAAGAGGCCGCACGTCAGTCGTACTGCACGGATGCGTTTAGCCGCGCCATTGTCGAGGCAATTTGGAAGCAGCAAAACGTTCCTTACCAGATTTTTGCTAACAGAAGCGATATGCCAGGTGGATCAACTCTGGGCAACCTCTCCAACATTCAGGCCAGCATGCATGCCGTTGACGTGGGCCTGCCACAGCTTGCTATGCACTCCGTCTACGAGACCGCGGGCACCAAAGACACGCTTTTAGGGTACCAGGCGCTCAAGGCGTTCTATGACACCTGCGTCTGCATCACCGATGCCGATTCGTTTGAGTTGAGGTAGTACCTGGCGAGAAACCCCGTGTGCTAGCTATACTTACGTACATCGCATACAACACATCACTTGAAGGAGTTCCATGTCAGAAAAACAGCTTACTGCTCATGATATGGAGCTTCTAACTTGTGCAGGCATTTACGTTGAACCTCAGGCGCTGAATGGTCCTGCGTTGGTATTCCCTATCTCAGATGGTGAGGGTGGAGAAATACGTGTGTTGTGGCAGGGCGGCGCCTATGAAAGTGCAACTTATACAGATTCTAGAAAGAACCAACTGGTATTTTCTTATCTTGAGTTGTATGACTTGTTATTTGAGGCTGCTTGTCCCGTACATTCAGTTTTGATGTTGGGTGCCGGCGGCTGCTCATATCCTCGGTATTTAGTTGCTCATCATCCAGAGGTTTCTTGTGACGCGCTGGAGCTTGATCCTAAAATTGCAGACCTTGCTCGCAGCTATTTCTTTGTGGATGAGGCTATTAGAGAGAGCAAAGGTAGGCTTCGGGTACAAGTAGCTGATGGCGTTGAGTATATAAAGAGCCTAGCTACCTCTGATAACAAACGCTATGACGCTATCTTAAATGACTGCTTTAGCGGAGAAGTTCCACCTGCAGCTATGATGACTGTTGTGTGGATGAGCCAAGTAGCACACTGTCTTACTCCTGGCGGAAGATATCTCACAAATGTAGTTTCTGCACAGTCAGGAGAGGGAGCGCATCAGCTTGAAGTGCTCTTAGATGCTGCTCGCACAGTGTTTGAGCAGGTAGAGGTTGTACCTTTGGATCCAGAGGTAGACTCAACAGAGCCCGATAATCTTATGCTCGTTTGCCAGCGCGCTTAAGTGCGGTGAGCGCCAGGGCAAGACAACTGCTCATCAGTACAATGCCAATGCCAAAGAGCACCAAGAAACCGTGAGCTGAGCCATCTACAATTAGGCTCCAAATAATGAGAGCACAAGCAGAGACAAAGCAGCTTACGCCTGCAATTCTTGAGTAAATAAGAGTGGAGTCTTTTTTACCAAAGACCGCACGTACCAAAAGTGGCGATCCGACCGTTGTAAGAGCGTAGGCAATTCCAAACAAGAAAGTTCCTGCAAGTAAGAGCGGCAATACTGGAAGTTTAACTCCCAGCAAAAGTAAGCCAACAATGCCCGAGAAAATTCCTACAAAGCAAGCAAGTTTTACTGAGATATCGCTTAAAGCACCTAGAAGCACTTTTCCAATTGCTTGACCCAACATAGTTGTTCCAGCAAGAAGGCCTGTGGCGGCAGCAATGGCAGGAGCAGTTTCTGCAAAGGTTGCTGCATAGCTTGGGAAGTACTGAGAGATTTGCTGGTTAAAGGTAATGAGCGCGTAAAACGCAGCAACCATATAAAACTCTGGATATTTCATTGCGTCATCAGCAGAGATATCAGTTGAAGAAGTCTCTGCAACCTCAACGTTTTTCTCGTCAGTAGAGGAGAAGGTAAGAGGGGTAAGGCCAAGGTCTTGGGGTTTCTCGCGTACTACAAAAAGGGTGAAGGGGAGTGTTCCTACAAGCATAACCAGGGCAAAAATCTGATAGCAAGTGCGCCAACCTTCAGGCCCAGAGGAGATAATGGCAGATCCAATGGGGTTAAAGACAGTGCCACCAATGCCGGTGAATGCAAAGCAGAGTCCCATAAAAGTACCAACGCGCTGGTCAAACCAATCGTTAATGAGGGCGGGGACACATAAGAACATGAGTGCAGGTACGCCAATACCCAGTCCCACCGCGCAGAGATAAAAATGCCACATCTCTTGAGCTGCTGACATGGCTCCATATGAGATCGCACAGATGATAACGCTTGCAGAAAGGACCAGGCGGGTGTCGTGCGTTTTATAGAACTTTCCTATGAACGGCAAAACTACCGTCATAGCAATGCAAAGTACCGAGAAGACCGCAGAGAAGGCAACGCGGGGAACGCCAAAGTATTGGGAAACTGGTGTGATGAAGATGCCAAAGCACGTAAGGATAATGGCGCACGGCAAAAACATGATGACAATACAAGTTGCAACAATAGCGTATGCGTACTTAGTGCCTAGTAAACGTTGTAGCACTGAGGCTCCTCTCTTTTGGCCAGAAATAGTGTAGGCGATGTGCCGTAAAAAGGACACATCGCCTACTGAGTCGTACAAAATATTTGAGAGGTAACTCAGGATTTTACACGCGTAAGATCTTAGTTGTCGGAGCCTCTGCGGTTCTCGCCTTCAAGAGCGCGGATTGGTCCGATGTCCTGAGTGGTCTCAAGAGCGCCCAGGTAGTTGCCCTCTTCATCGCGAACAGCAAAGTAACGGACGTAGAGGAACTTATCTCTGACCTCAAACCAGAACTCGGAGGAGTCGCTACGACCGCTCCTGAACTCGGTGAGGATGCGACGAACAGCCTCTTGGCTCTTTGGTGGATGGCAGTCATATACGTCGCGGCCAAGGCAGCTCTTAGGACGAGGGAAGGCACGGGTGTCGCCGTGGCTGAAGTAACGTGTCTTGTCATCTGCATCAACAAAGGTAATGTCAAGCGGAATAGTTGCAAAGACAGCCTCAAGCTGAGGAATGGTGAACTCGCCGGTAGAGAGCTTGACCTTACCGTCAGCAGAGATTGCTTCCTCTTCTGCTTCAGCGTTATTCTCGTCCATAGCGGCTGCGGCTTCCATCTCTTTAAGCTTGTCGTTTGCAAGCTCAAGAGGATCTGCGTGCCATGAAGGAGGATTGACGCCAAATGCGTGACCAAACTCGTTTTCTTCGGCAGCAATCTGGGTCCACTGGGTGGCGGTTAAGTGCTCAAGAGAAAGCGGAATAAGGACGTTCTCTTCCTTGGATGCCATAGACTCAGCGCCCTCAATAGCCTCATCCAGATAGTCAGCAACGCCTGCCATAAGGCCTGCATCATACTGGCCAAACGCGGTCTCGAGCAATGCTTCTGCGCCGTTAACAGCATTTCTTACCTCGTCGTCCTTACCCCACATAACCTTTGAAGGACCAGTGATATCGTGGCGCTCTAGGTGAGGGAAGAGCAGCTCTTCCTTGCGCTTGTAGTGAACAAAGACCTCATCAAAGGCGTCCATATCAGCCTTCAGAATTGCTGCAACGCCAGCGCACTCTTCGTTGCTGGAAGACTCGGTAAGCGTACGAGCACGCTTAACATCTGGAGCAACGCGGTCATGGATAAAGGCAAGAATGCGGTCGTTTTCTTGGCGCATGGTCCAAACAGGATGGCCAGGGGTTTCTTCAACAGCACCTGTTGGTGCGCAAGAAACCTTGCCTTCAAAGAGAGCAGCATGAACGTCACAGAGCTTCAGGACCTTCTCCATAGGAACGCCGCCAGCAATGAGCTCCTGTTCAGCGTTAGAAATCTCAGAGCCAGAGACGTCCTTGAAGTTACGGGTAAAGTCCTCGCGAACAGCCTCGATGTCCTCACCGTCGTTGAGGCGCTCAAGGTACTGGGCGATAAGAGCTTTGCGCTCCTCAGGGGTCTGCGCGATAGGTGCGTTCTCTGCCTCTACGGGTTTCTCGTCAGCTGGGGTTTCTGCTGCTGCAGGCTCCTCATCACCAAGAATGGTAAAGCCGTGGGAGCGGAAGATTGCTTTGAGCTCCTCAAGGTCTACGCCTTTGTGGTCGCAGCCTTTAGGGATGGTCATAAAACGACCCATGGTCTGCAGACGGCCTGGCTCGGTAATCTCGGCAAAGCCATTTTCTGCCATGAGGCCTTTAATAACGGGATACTTAGTGCAAATCTCATAAACGGATTTGCTTAAATCAAGAACCTGTGCCATACGGGCTCCTCTCGGATAGGTTTAGAAAGTCTACTACGGCTTACTTTATACCCAAAGTGTGACAGGAGTTCCCTGTAGCTTTTGTTGTGGTTACAACAAATCAGAAATTATTCTTTAGTTTTAAAAGAGATTAGAATGAGAACCAGTTCTAAAAGATTTTAAGCATCTAGGACCTCCGACATTGCGTCGGAGAATGAGGCATAGTGCTTGTAATTTTCTGGATGCTCTTTCATGTTGGTGTATTCATTAAGAGCCTCTATAGTTTGAGCATTAGGAATTTCTCGCTTGATTTCAAAAGGGATTCCCTGCTCACGAACAGTCTGACGAAGAAAAATGGTAATAGCAGTAGTAAGATCCATGCCTAAATCTCTGAGAAGCTCCTGAGCATTCTTTTTGAGCGTTGGATCCAAATTTATATTTGTGCTTACTTTTGCCATGATTACCCGCCTTTCTTGTAGTTTTGTTATACAAGATAATCACGGTAAAGTCAATAAATATGTGCGCATCATAGGTACAACACGCACATATTGTGTATATAAATTACTATCTTCTGTTCTATTCTGCGCTCTTTAGAGTGAAAGACAACAGAACCGGGTTGTGGTCCGAGTAAGCAAATTGCGTGTCAATGTTTCTGGCGGTTGCAACAACGTTATCCGAGACAATCCAGCCATCAACTGTGGTGGTGTACGTCTTGTCCTTCTCGTAAGGAATATCATCTCCGCGGCAGGTAGGAACGTCGTTGAGGTTGTCTGGAGCTACAACGCTAAAGCCTTCTGGCAAATCAGAATCTTTGAGTTCTGCTACCCAGTCTGGTACCTGCTGAACAGAAGGATAGAGTGTAAGTGAGCCCGAAATGGCATGGTTCCAGTCGCCACCCGCAATAACGTAATTACCCTTAGCGCGCTCCTCAGACATTATTTTGGTTAGAAGTGCAAGCTGCTGCGCGCGACTGGTGCCACCTTTGTCGTAGGCAGACATGTGGCTGTTAATAAGTACCAGCTCATGACCATCGCTGGTAGGGTAGCGTGTAATCATAAAGCAACGGTCTAGGTCAAAGAATTTTGTTGGGAATGACTCATCAATGGGGTAGGTACGACGAGTTGCGCTTGAAGCAAGTACGTTTGAAAGCGTCAGAATTCCAGAGTTAGAGGTTCCGTGGAACTCCGTAAGTGGATAGGCGAGAAACGCGGTGTGGAAGTTCTGCGCAAAATATGATGCGTAGGATCCAAAGCGGCTCTCTGCTTCAGAAACTTGATTCACATGCCAGCTTCTGTCAGATGAAGTATCAATCTCTTGGAAAAGAATAAAGTCAGGGGCTGTACCACCATTCAGAGAAGAAACGGTGCTCAGGGCACCGTTTGTGGTGTAAAGCACGGAGTTTCTGCTGACAGCACGGCCGTGAGTTCCCACGGTGCGTGTGCCATCCTGCATGATGCCTTCATCCATAAAGAAGGTGTAATCAGGGGTGTAAGCACCAAAGCCAATGTTGTAGGTCGAAGCTGTGTAGGTTTGTCCTACCTGTACAGTTGTAGCCTCAGGAGAAGCACCTTGATTGGATACGGGAGTATTGTCAGGAATGCGATAGTAATTAAGCTGCAGGTAGAGGGCATATCCACCAAGAACCAGTAAAGCTAGAACAAAAAGCCCACCTACAAATTTGAAAAGTGGTGCAAGAACCCTTTTTAGAAGGCCAATAATAAACTTAAGGCCAAGAGACAAAACTCTTTTCATGCGAACCTCGTATCAATCAAGTGTCGTATGATTTAAATGATAACTATTATGGATTGAAATTACTTTGAGGAGTTTGTATGTCGCTATCAAGAAATACAACACTAGAGCTTTTCAAACCCTCTGGTATCAGGCGTTTCTCGGCACTTGCTGCTGCAACACCAGGATGTATTTCTTTAACTATTGGAGAGCCGGGAGAAGACACTCCAGCTCCTATTTGCAACTTAGTAGACAGAGAACTTGCAGCTGGAAACACGCATTATCCACCCAACGTTGGTACTCTTGAACTTAGGGAGGCCATTGCTGCCTGGGAGTCTGCTCGTGGTATGAAGGTAGGCCCAGACGGCATTGTAGTTACCGTGGGAGCTGCGGAAGCCATTTCTGCAACTATGCTGACCCTTATGAATCCAGGCGATGAAGTTATCATTCCTGAACCAGCGTATCTGGTATACAAAACACTCTGCCAGCTTAATCGTGGTGTAGTCGTGCCGCTTGATACCAGCGACAATCATTTCCAGATTGATGCTGAGCAGCTTAAATCAAAGATTTCAGAGAAGACAAAGCTTATTGTGCTGACTTCTCCCAACAATCCTACGGGATGTGTTTATACAAAAGAGTCGCTTGATGCGGTAGCTAATCTTGCTCGTGAACACGACTTTTATGTGATGTGTGATGACGTTTATAGAGAGCTTGCCTATGTTGAGGATGTTCCTCGCTTTGTTGAGCTCTATCCAGATTTGTCTGATCGCTGCATTGTGACAAATAGTTTTTCTAAACCATGGGCAATGACGGGCTGGAGACTTGGCTGGGTTGCCACTTCTGACGAGCTTGCGACAGATATTGGAAAGGTCCACGCCCAGCTAGTGTCTTCTGTTCCTTCATTTTTGCAGCCAGCTGCTCTCTATGCACTTTCTTACGATGTCACGCCTATGCGCACAAACTATCAAAAGCGCAGGCAGATTGTGCTTTCTGCACTCAAAGACATGGAACTTCCTGTTGAAGAGCCAGAAGGAGCCTTCTACGCATTCCCATCAATCAAGGAATTTGCCCTTGATTCTGAGGCGTTTTGTGAGCGAGCAATCAAGGAGTTTGGTATTGCACTGGTGCCTGGCGTTTTCTTCGGCGCTGAGGGCTATGTGCGTATCAGTTATGCTGCCTCAGACAAGAATCTGACAGAAGGTCTTTCTCGCCTTAAGACTTTTGTTAATACTTTGCGAGAAGAACAAAACTAGCCCAAATACAGAGCTTTCTGTGGTAGGGTTTTACTGTCAATAGAGGAGCGAGCACGATGGGTTCTGGGTTAGTCGGCAGGCAGTGACCCCAGAAGGAGGCGAGGTTCGCCGAACTTGGCAATCAGGCGTGGTTGTCAGGTGGGCTTGTATGAAATACATGCAAGACTGTCCGAGATTTCGGGGGTGCTACTTTGACGGTGTATTGCGCCCCCAATTTGAGGGGGAGCTTTGAGTAAGAAACCGTTTGTTTCTGTAGATGCCCTAGAGGCAATCACTACGACGTATCCAACGCCATTTCACCTGTATAACAAGGCAGAGATTGTTCGCCGCGCAAAGCTTTTGCAAGAGGCTTTTAGCTGGAATGCTGGCTTTAAAGAGTACTTTGCGGTGAAAGCTACGCCAAATCCTTACATTGTGAGATTGCTGGCAGAGCTTGGTTGTGGCTGTGACTGTGCAAATGCCACCGAGCTCACGCTTGCAAAAGCCTGCGGAGTCACCGGTCAAAACATTATGCTCTCGTCAAACGACACTACGGTGCTTGACTTTGCTCGTGCTCATGAGCTGGGAGCCATTATTAACTTAGACGCTGGCGGCGACATGCTTACAACGCTTGAAGAAGCGGTGGGAAGCAACATGCCTCAGGTCATGTGTGCACGCCTTAATCCTGGCGGTGTGTTTGAGTCGCAAAACGGCATTATTGGAAATCCCGATGATGCTAAGTTTGGCATGACAGAAGAGCAGCTTTTCCAGACGTTTGCGTATCTTAAGACCAAAGGCGTCACTGAATTTGGCCTCCATGCCTTCCTGGCCAGTAACGCTCAAGAGGAAGATTACTATCCAAACCTTGCGCGCGTCCTCTTTAAGCTGGCCGTTAAGTTGCACAAAGAACTTGATATCCATATTGGATTTATTGATCTTTCTGGCGGAATTGGTGTGGCGTATGAGCCAGACCAAGTTGAGCCTGACGTCTTGGCCATTGGTCAGGGCGTAAAGCGTGCCTTTGAAGAAGTGTTAGTTCCTACGGGTATGGGAGACGTTGCCATTTACACCGAGCTTGGACGTTGGCTTTTGGGCCCCGCCGGTGCGCTTGTTACTCGCGTTCTGCACCAAAAAGAGACGTACCGCCACTACCTTGGCGTAGACGCGTGTGCGGCAAACCTTATGCGTCCTGCAATCTATGACGCCTACCATCACATCACCGTTATGAGCAAAGAGGATGCTCCTGCAACTCATACGTACAACGTTGTGGGCGGACTTTGCGAGAATAACGATCAGTTTGCAAAGAACCGCCAGCTCCCAGAGGTAGCTGTGGGTGACCTCTTGTTCATTCACGATACAGGCGCTCATGGTTTCTCGATGGGCTACAACTACAACGGCCGTCTGCGCT
>USKU01000046.1 GCA_900555335.1 uncultured Atopobium sp.
ACGTCATCCACCAGAAGTATCCTGATAAAGAAGTGCCTGTCATGGCTGTTGACGGCCTCGCTGAGTGCCGAGCCATGCTCAAGGATGCTGTTAAGGGTAAATATCCGGGCTATCTTCTTGAGGGCATGGCTTGCCCAGGAGGATGCGTTGGTGGCGCTGGTACATTGAGCGCCGTTAACCGTGCAGCCGCAGCGGTTAAGCGTTACGCAAAGACCGCTTCTTCTGAGTTAGCTTCTGCGAATAAGTACAACGATCTTATTCCAGAACTTGCTGGTACCGTCTCTGCTGAGGTTGAGATTGCTGAGGTCCTTGAGGTTCAGAAGCCTGTTGAGTAGACAGGTTCTCTCAAATTTCAAGTAAAACGCCAGTTCACTGCATCGGCGTTTTATATGAGATGCAGATTATTAAGGTAATTTACTTGGTAAAAAAGGACCTGCGTTAACAGGTCCTTTAAGTTTTAGCTGAGAGATAGTCAACAAAATGCTGATTATTTTGAATTACTCAGATTTTTCGTTTTTCATGGATGCATAGAACGTTGCATGCGCAAAAACGTCTTTAATGGTTTTTCCATTAATAAAAGGAAGAGCGAGAAATTCGTCTACCGTTGGAACTAGTTCAGAACAATCTACAAAGTGGTTTTTTGAGTTTCTAATACTGGTGTCTTGAGCTCTCCATGCCTCAAAATTGACATCAGTGAGGTAATAAACCTGGTGTCCGACTTGCATGTACACAGAGTGATTACTGTGCAGGTACTCTACCAGGTCTTCGTAAGAAATCTGGAGAACCTCAGAACTTTTCTTGCCCATGATGCAATCCTTTCCACGTCGCTTGCGCGCAAATTATGGACGCACTTTTATAGACTATACCGCCCTCAGAATACGCTTATTCAGACGAATTGAGAGGCATAGGCAAGCGGACGTTTTTTCTCGCTAAACGGCAATGAACGGATGGTTGCATTTTTAGTGCTACTATTTGAGAATTTCTTGCACCATTTCTTCTGCTGTATTGCAAAGTGTGGTAGCACCTGCAGCTAGAAGCGTTTCTTTATCTCTAAATCCCCAGGTAACGCTAATGCAAGGCATGCCGCTGTTGTGTGCTGTTGCAACATCAACCTCGGAGTCTCCAATGTAGACAGCGTCTTGAGGGTCAACGCCAATTTGAGCGAGGGCGTAATGGACAGGCTCGGCATCAGGCTTTCTTTTAAGGTCATCTCGCTGACCCAGAGCAAAGTCAAATCTACCCGGGAAGAAATTGCTCATTAAATCTGCAATAGCAAAGTCTGGCTTGTTGGAAACAACGGCACACTTTACATCAGCTGCCCTGAGCGTATCAACCGCATCAAGGATGCCAGGGTAGGGCGCAGTGTTATCCAAGCTGTGATCAGCGTAGTGCTCTTTAAAGCATGCAAGTACACGCTGGTATGTTGCATCATCGGTACCTTCTGGTACGGTGTCACGGATAAGCTTTGCAACGCCATTTCCAACCATCTGACGTACTTCATCAACGGTATAGGTGGGCATGTTGAACTGCTCAAGGGCGTAATTGGTTGCCCAAGCAAGATCAACAATGGTGTTCAGAAGTGTTCCGTCTAGATCAAATACAGCGGCTTTATAGGCCATGAAAGCTCCAAGTTCTTCTCGCCCTGTGAGAGGGCTCATGTGTATCAATTTCAGTCTAACGTAAAAGCGTAAACATGAGTTATTTATTCTGCGTGATTGTGCTTAAGTTCAGATTGAGAGGATTCAGCAGAAGGTTGGAGAGTACAATGTTTTATCTATGAGCAAGAACGTGCCGTCTACACGTTTTTGCCGTCTTGAAGGAGCTTTCCGATTTGGCACAGGGAAGCAAAGACGAAAGGATAAAAATGGATTGTTCCTCAGAAACCCCCCAGAATTATTCCGCTCACGCAGCTGTTGATTTGCACAGTATGCATACGCATACCTGCGGAGAGCTTCGAGCAGAGCATATCGGTCAGACCGTTACGCTCACAGGTTGGGTTTGGCGTCGTCGTGACTTTGGTGGTCTGATTTTTGTTGACCTCCGTGACCGCGAGGGTTTGACCCAGATTCTGTTTGACCCAGATGTTGATGCAGAAACATTTGCAACTGCAGAGACTATTCGTCCTGAGTGGCCTGTTTTGATTTCTGGTACGGTTCAGCATCGCTCTGAAGGTCAGACTAATGAGGCTCTAGCTACCGGTGAGGTAGAGGTACTTGCTTCTAAGATTGAGGTTCTTAATACTAGCGCTGTTCCACCATTCCAAATTGAGAACCACATTGACGTTAACGAGGACCTTCGCTTGAGGTACCGCTATGTTGACCTGCGTCGTCCTCAGATGGCACAGAACCTTCGTATGCGCTCTGATTTTGCGTTTGCCCTTCGTGAGGCATTCCATAAACGTGACTTTACCGAGGTAGAGACTCCGGCGCTGTTCAAATCTACTCCTGAGGGCGCTCGTGACTTCCTGGTTCCATCCAGAATGCAGGGCGGAAACTTCTACGCGCTGCCACAGTCTCCACAGCTGTTGAAGCAGCTGCTGATGATTGGCGGTATTGAGCGCTACTACCAGATTACTAAGTGCTTCCGCGATGAGGACCTTCGTGCAGATCGTCAGCCTGAGTTTACACAGGTTGATATGGAGATGGCATTTGTCCGCGAGGAAGATGTCATGGCTGAGCTCGAGGATATTCTGGGCGATGCATTTGCAAAGATGGGCATTGAGTTCCCAGCTCCATTGCGCAAGATTCAGTACTGGGACGCAATGGATACCTACGGCTCCGATAAGCCTGATACCCGCATTGGTATGGAGCTCCATGATGTCTCTGAGGTCTTTAAGCAGTCCAGCTTTAAGCTCTTTAGTTCTGCTGCTACAACAGAAGGCCAGTACGTTAAGGCAATCAACGTTAAGGGTGCAGGCACCTGGCCACGCTCTCAGGTAGATAAACTTGCCGAAGTAGCCGCCGGCTTTGGTGCCAAGGGACTTGCATGGGTCGCCTTCAAAGAGGACGGTTCCGTGGGAGGTCCTATCACCAAGTTTTTCTCGCCAGAAGAGCTTGAAGCACTGCGTGCAGAGATGTCTGCTGAGGCAGGGGACTTGATTCTCTTTGCTGTGGGCGGCCGCCTGGAGACGGATGAGATTCTTGGTGGTATGCGCCTGCATATGGCAAAGGTCTTGGATGTACCGCGAGAAGGTCATGATTTCCTCTGGGTTGTTAACTTCCCACTGTTCCACTGGGATGAGGAAACTCAGTCTTATGCCTCTGAGCACCAGCCCTTTACGCTTCCTCGTGAGGATGAGCTTGACCTTCTGGATGCCAATCCTCTGGCTATGGGCTCGTATACGTACGACTTTGTCATGGATGGCTTTGAGGCTGGCGGCGGCGGAATGCGTATTCACAACGCTGAGCTGCAGCTTAAGATTCTTGAGAAACTCGGCTTTACTGAAGAGCGTGCAAAGGCTCAGTTTGGCTTCTTGATGGAGGCTTTGACGTTTGGTGCACCTCCAATGGGCGGCTTTGCACTTGGTCTTGACCGCGTGTGCATGTTGCTTGCAGGTGCCGATTCCATCCGTGATGTCATGGCATTCCCAAAGACTACTTCTGGCTCTGATTTGATGTCGAGCGCTCCTTCGCCTGTTTCTAATGAGCAGCTCAAGGAGGTTTCGCTTCAGACGTTTCCAAAAGAGGCATAAGCAAACCAAGCAAAGCAAGACAGTAAGGTACGTGGTGTTTTAACAATGAATGATGCTTCTGTAGAAGAAAAGGCTCCATCTGCTCGCGCTGAGTTAAAGGTTATCTTGGACCACTTTGGCGCGTATAAAAAGGACTTTGTTATGTCGGGACTCTGCGTGTTTGCAGAGTCCCTACTCGAATTAGTGATTCCTGTACTCATGGCTCAAATTGTTGACCAGGGTATTTTGCAAGGCAACCTTCAGACTGTTTTTGTAAACGGTACCGTTATGGTTGTCTTTGCTCTTCTCGCCATGTTTGCTGGTATTGGCTATGCGCGCTACTCTGCAAAAGCAGCCATGGGACTAGGCGCCCAACTGAGACAAGATGAATATCGCCGAATGGAAGAGTTTGCTTTTGCAAATCTTGATAAATACGATTCATCCTCTTTGGTAACGCGTTTGACCTCTGATGTAACCATTATTCAGAACGCCTTTGCAATGGGCACGCGCCCGTTTATGCGCGGACCAATTATGCTGGTCATGGGCTTGGTTATGGCGTTTATCATGAGCCCGGAGCTGGCAGTAGTGTATTTTGCCGTGCTGCCTTTTTTGGCCATTGCACTCTTCTTTATTGTGAAGCGCGTTGGTCCTTTGTACCGCGTTATGCAAGGCGCAATGGATAAGCTTAACGAGGCACTGCAGGAAGACTTTGCCGCGGTGCGAGCGATTAAGGCATATGTCCGAGAAGGATATGTCTCCGAGCGCTTTGAAAGAGTTAATACCCAGTATGCGCAGACTGCTACAAAGACCTTTGGCACGTCCGTCTTAAACCTGCCTATTTTCCAGGCTTCAATGTATGTCACTAATGTGGCTATTCTTTGGTTTGGTGGCCAGATGATTATGGCTGGCAGACTGGGTGTTGGTGAGCTCACAGGTTTCATGAGCTACGTGCTGCTTATTATGAACTCACTTATGATGATTTCTGGTGTGTTCTTGCTTACTGCTCGCGCCATTACCAGTGTGCGCCGAATCGGAGAGATTCTTTCCGAGGAACCTGCTATTGAGTCTCCAGAGCACGGTTTGACTGACGTTAAGAATGGTGCAGTACGCTTTGAAAACGTATCTTTCAAGTACAGCCAGAGCGCTGAAGAGGACGTCCTTGAAGACATTGATCTCTCGTTTGCGCCAGGCTCTACCGTTGGTATTCTCGGCGGCACCGGTTCCGGAAAAACCACCCTTATCCAGCTGATTGCGCGCTTGTACGATGCAACTGAAGGTGCTGTGTTTGTTGGCGAGAATGACGTCCGCTCCTACAATCTTGTTTCACTTCGTGATGCAGTGTCTGTTGTCCTTCAGAAAAATGTGCTGTTCAGCGGTACCGTCCGCGACAACCTGCTCTGGGGTGACCCTAACGCAACTGATGAGGAGCTGCTCCATGCATGCTCTATTGCATGTGTTGATGAGTTTCTTGACAGGATTGGTGGCTTGGACGGAGACCTTGGCCAGGGCGGTGTCAATGTTTCCGGTGGTCAGAAGCAGCGCCTTTGTATTGCGCGCGCGCTTTTGAAGAAGCCTAAAATCATCATTTTTGATGACTCTACCAGTGCAGTTGATACAGCAACCGATGCAAAGATTCGCGCAGGCTTAGCTGAGCTTGCTGACATGACAAAGATCATCATTGCTCAGCGTGTTAACTCGGTTATGGACTCAGATCAGATTGTCGTTCTTGATAACGGTAGGGTCCATATGACTGGCACTCACACAGAACTTCTCGCCAAGAGCCCTATCTATAGAGAGCTGTATGAGTCGCAGATTGGCGGTAGTCAATCGGACATTGATGCTGCTGGTAAGGAGGTGTCACATGGCTAATCGCGCAGGGGGAGCACGTCCTCAAAACATCGGACATACCATCAGAGTGTTTGTCTCGTACTTAGGGCATGCTAAGAAGCGCCTTATGTTGGTGGCACTTCTTGTTTCTATTAGCGGTTTAACGGCACTCCTTGGTACCTACATGATTAAGCCTGTTGTTGCAGCAGTGGGCAGGGGAGACGTAAACGCATTTACCAACCTCATTGTATTTACAGCGGTTGTGTATGCAATTGGCGCTCTTACCAGTGTTGGTTACACGCAAATTATGGTTCGTGCTGCTCAGAGGATTGTTTTTGACATCAGACGAGACCTTTTTGAGCACATTGAATCGCTGCCCCTAAGATTCTTTGACCAGCGTACCCGCGGCGATATCATGAGCTTCTTTACAAATGACGTGGATACCATCTCGGAAGCGCTCAACAACAGCTTTGCCAACCTTGTTCTGGCGTTTATTCAGATGGTTGGTACGCTTGTGCTGCTCATTGTTCTTAACTGGCAGCTGACACTGATTACTATTCTCTTTGACGTTTTGATTGTGGTTTATGCACGTTACGCAAGTAAGCGCTCTGCCAAGCATTACTCGGTGCAACAAAAAAGCCTTGGTGTTCTCAACGGTTTTGCAGAAGAAACTATCTCTGGCCTTAAAGTGGTTAAAGTTTTTAACCATGAGGATGCCAACTTTACTGATTTTCAAAAGGTAAATGACGAGTTACGGCACTCTGGAACAAGTGCTCAGGGTTATGCGGCAACTATGGTTCCTATCACGGTTTCATTGACGTATATCAATTACGCCGTGGTCACCGTGGTTGGTGCTCTGCTTGCCGTAAACGGACACGCGGATGTTGCAAGTCTTGCATCCTACCTGGTCTTTGTTCGCCAGGCAGCCATGCCGTTTAACCAGTTCACACAGCTCTCCAACTTCCTGCTTACCGCTCTTGCTGGTGCTGAGCGCATCTTTGCGGTTATGGAAATGACTCCTGAGGTTGATGAGGGCAAGGTTGACCTGGTCCGCGTTAGTGGTTATGAGTCAGGAGAAGAGTCCTGGGCTTGGGTCACACCGTCTGGCGAGAAAACCCCTCTTGCCGGAGACGTCCGTTTTGATGACGTAACCTTTGGATACGACGATGATCAGACGGTTCTTGCAAACCTCACGCTGTTTGCAAAGCCTGGTCAAAAGATTGCATTTGTTGGCTCAACTGGTGCTGGTAAAACAACCATTACCAACCTCATCAACCGTTTCTATGACGTTCGCAGCGGAACTATCACCTACGACGGCATTCCAATCAATGACATTAAGAAATCTGCATTAAGGTCCTCGCTTGGTATTGTTTTGCAGGACACACATCTGTTCACAGGTACCATCGCCGACAATATTCGTTTTGGTAAGTTAGACGCCACTGATGACGAGGTTATTGCTGCAGCAAAAATCGCAAACGCAGATAAGTTTATCCGTCGTATGCCACGTGGCTACAACACCGTACTTACCTCAGACGGTGCTAACCTTTCACAAGGTCAGAGGCAGCTTCTGGCAATTGCGCGTGCTGCTATTGCCGATCCTCCTGTACTTATTCTGGACGAGGCCACTTCCAGTATTGATACGCGTACTGAGGCACTTATCGAGAAGGGTATGGATGCCCTAATGGCAGGTCGTACTGTCTTTGTGATTGCTCATAGGCTGTCTACGGTTCGTAACTCTGATGCCATCATGGTTTTGGAACATGGTCGCATCATTGAGCGTGGTACTCACGATGAGCTTATTGCAAAGCATGGAGAGTATTACCAGCTGTATACAGGCTCGCGAGAGCTGGAGTAGGGGCATTTTATGTTTGAAGCGTTAGCTGTGGCTCTTGGTGGAGCTCTGGGTAGTTTAGGTCGCTGGCAGTTGGGAGTCCTCTTTAAACAGTGGATTCCTAACCTGCCAGTTGGTACGTTTGCTGCAAATGTTGTTGCAGGTTTGATTATTGGCTTTGTAACAGGGCTTGATCTTGCAAGTCCACTTCAGCCACAGGTAAAGCTATTCTTAGCCGTGGGCCTTTGCGGAGGACTTTCGACTTTCTCGACCTTCTCAAATGAAACCCTTACCTTTATTCAAGCAGGTAATTGGACTGCTGCAGGTGTGAACATTGCAGTTAATGTTATAACGTGCCTAGTTGCTGTGTTTATTGGATTGAAATTATCAGCTGTTGTGTCGTAGTGCAATAGTTCAAACGTTTAAATTAAAAGCTAGATATCCTTCTTTTGGATACCTAGCTTTTTAATTTGCTTTCTTTTAAACGTTGTAGCTGCGTGTTTTATTTTGTCATCTTTGGCAGTACAAAGAGTACGATTCCCATGGTAACAAGAGGAATACAAGCTACGCACACAAGCACAAAGAGTGCATTTTGAGCTCCTGCAAGGGTGCTCGTAGCTAAGTCTGTAGCCCCAAGCTGAGAAGCCGCTACAACACCAGAAATAACGCTGGTTCCCATAGCACCAAAGAGCTGCTGCATTGTGTTAATAACAGCATTTCCATCTGCCTTGCGGTCTTCCGATAAGTGTCCCAAGGCTACCGTAAAATTGTTTCCCATCTGAAGCGCCTGGCCAATGGCAAAGATAGCAAAAATATACGTGATCATTTCTACGGTAAGCACGTGAACAAAAAGCAGCAAAAGGAGCATGCTGGTAAGACAGCAAAGAATGCCTGTAACAATAGGTTTTTTAGCTCCTAGTTTGTCTAAAATCTGACCAGAAATTGGTGCCATGACTGCGCCAATAGCACATCCTGGCAGCATTTGAGCTCCTGCTGCGGTAGCGCCTGCACCTAGTACTAGCTGGGAGAAGTTAGGCAGAAGATACGACTGACCAAGAATAATAAATTGCAGAGCAACAATAGCAAAGAGCGAGAGTACAAAGCCCTTCTCGCTAAATACTTCAAGGTTAATGATAGGGATTTTTGTAGATTTATTAGATTGCTCCTGGTGTTTAAAGGAGTTTTCGTGACGCACAAAGAACATAAGTGAGCCCACAAAAATCATAATTGCGAGCAAAACAGGAATGCTAAGCAGGCCAAACGCGCTGGACTCGTCAATAACAAAGATGAGCGCAATAAAACTTACGGTAAGCAGCAGCCAGCCAAAGACATCAAAAGAGATAACCTCAGTTTTATGGCTCTGTTGGATTGAACTAATTCCCAGTACAAATGCCACAATCAAGAAGGGGAGAAGACCGGCAAAGATCATTCTCCAGCCAAGATGCTCTGCAATCCAGCCACCAGCTGAAGGTCCTACTGCAGGTGCAACGGCAGTAACAAGCATGCCAATGCCCATCATGACGCCCATGTTTTTAAGTGGGGCTTGCTCGGTGATGATGTTGAACATCAGTGGTAACGCTAGACCGGTGCCAATGCCTTCTAAAATACGGCCAAGCAGCAATAACATAAACGTTGGAGCAGCAAATCCACAAAGAATGCCGCTGATGTAGAAGATCATGGCTACGGTAAAAATACTTTTAGTTTTGAATCGCCTGTTTAAAAACGATGACATAGGCATGATAATGGCAAGAATTAAAAGATACGAAGTGGTCATCCATTGTACCGTTGAGGTTCCAATAGAGAATTCTTCCATCAATGTTGGAAACGTCACGTTCATGGCAGTTTCTACG
>USKU01000047.1 GCA_900555335.1 uncultured Atopobium sp.
ACAAGAACGCTCGCCCTTCTCGCGATTGGATGACGCTGGTAAAGACGCCGTCCGCACGTGCAAAGATCCGCAAGTATTTCTCGCAAGAGAACAAGTCTGACGATGCTGAGCGCGGTCGTTCTGAGCTTGCAAAAGAGCTGCGCAAGCGTGGCTATGGCATCAGCGCTACGCGTACGGTTAAGGCGCTTGATCAGCTCACCGAGCAGTTTGATTATCGCAGCGTAGATGACCTGTTTGCGGGAATTGGTGCAGGTAATCAGTCTGTTAAGCAGGTTGTCAATCGCGTAAGCGAGATTTTGGAAGAGAAAAAACCCGAGGTTGTTACTGAGCAAGAGCGTAATGCGGCACGCCTTCAGGAGAAGAACAAGGCAATTGCAAACGATCAGCCTTTGGTTCGCTCCTACGTTATTTCTCGTACCGCCAAGGGAAGTCGTCCCAAGAAGTCTAACTGCGGCGTTGTGGTAAACGGCGATCCAGATTTGCTTGTTCATCTTGCTCATTGCTGCAATCCTGTTGCAGGTGACGATATTGTGGGCTTCATTACACGCGGTCGTGGCGTTTCTGTTCACCGCGCCAATTGCCCTAACGTTAAAGACCTGCTCAACGATCCAAAGCGTATCATCCCTGTTTCTTGGGATGCCAGCGGCGCTACTGAGTTTAGGGTAGAGATTGTCGTTGAGGCAACGGACCGTATGGGTCTTCTTAAGGACGTCACGGTTGCGCTGTCTGACGCGGGTGCAAACATTCTTTCTGCTGCTACACAAGTGGGCGAGCAGGGCGTAGTACGTATGCGCTTCTTGGTTTCTATCTCTGA
Source organism: uncultured Atopobium sp. (assembly GCA_900555335.1). Classification (GTDB taxonomy): domain Bacteria; phylum Actinomycetota; class Coriobacteriia; order Coriobacteriales; family Atopobiaceae; genus Lancefieldella. Next base: position 815 of record USKU01000047.1, read on the forward strand.
TACCAGCTTACTTGACACCTTATTTGCATTTGTAACTCGCGTGCCTTCTGTCTACGACGCTCGTCGTATTATGCCAGGTGAAGGCGCTAATCAGATGAGAAGGAGACTTTATGGCTAATCAAAATGAGGGCTGCTCTTGCGGTCATAATCACGAGGAAGAGCACGGACACGGTGGCTGCTGCGGTCATCATGGCGAGCATGGCCACGGTGAGCACGGTCATGGCGGTTGCTGCGGCCATCACGGTCATGGTGGTTGCCATCACGCAAAAGACCAGATTGGCGTCTTTAAAGTAGGTCCTCTTGAGACCAACTGCTACATTTACGTTTCTGGTAATGAGTGCATGATTATTGATGCCGGTGCATCGGGTGCAGAGATTGCTGCACAGCTCTTGAACCTTGAGCTTAAGTACATTGTTGCTACTCACGGCCATGCTGATCACGTTGGTGGCGTTAAGGCTTTGAAGCTTGCTGTGCCTGGCGCTCAGTACCTCATCAACGAAGCAGATAATGAACTTGCGCAGAGGGCTCATAACTCAAACGAGATTTATGATGATGCTCCAGAGCCAGACGGTTTTCTCCACGAGGGAGATGTTCTCTCTGTTGGAACTGCACAGTTCAAGATTATGGAAACTCCTGGTCACACTCCTGGCGGCATTGTTTTGGTGGGTGAGGGAACTGCTACTGGCGCCGTTTTTGTAGGCGATACGCTTTTCCAGGGCTCTGCAGGAAGAACAGACCTTCCAGGTGGCAACTTTGAAACGCTTAAGGCTTCTTTGAACCGCATCAAGACAGAGCTTGATCCAACCTCCATTATTTTGTCAGGACATGGAAATCAAACGTCTCTTGAGGCAGAGATAGCAACTAACCCTTTCTTACAGGATTAAATCAGCTATAACTTTGATGATTTAGCAAGACAGATTTGCATAGGTGCGGTATAGTACCTATGCAAACTTTTTAGCCCGAGTGGCGGAATGGCAGACGCGGAGGTCTCAAAAACCTTTGAGGAAACTCGTGTGGGTTCAAGTCCCACCTCGGGCACCAGCTAAAAGTTTAAGCTAGATGTGAATTTCTCGTCATATCTAACTTGGTACTTGTAATGTTTTCTTGTTAGAGGTAACCTTACAAGGTACTTTTGAAGCGGGATTGAACGTGAGTCCCCACCTACACAGCGCAAAAGCAGCTGTCTGGTCAGACAATTTAACCTTCGCACGCTACCTGTGCGTATTGTCTCCCAGTTGCTTGTGCACTGGGTTTTTTATTGGCGGACAAGCAATTGTCCAAGAGGGAAGGTGTACAAGATAGCCAAGAACGATGGTCCTCGCATTAATGAGGAAATCACTGCTCGCACGTGCCGTCTTATTGACGCTGATGGTAGTCAGCTTGGTCTTTTTGGCGTCAATGATGCAATGAAGAGAGCTCGTGAGCACGGTCTTGATCTCGTAGAGATTGCTCCAAATGCCGAGCCTCCTGTATGCAAGATTCTTGATTACAGTAAGTTCAAGTATGAGCAGGCTCGCAAGGCCAAGGCAGCTCGCAAGAACCAGGTCAAGATCGAAGTCAAAGAGATGAAGTTCCGCCCAAAGATTGATGTGGGCGATTACGAGACCAAGAAGGGTCACGTACTGCGCTTCCTCAAGAAGGGAGCACGCGTCAAGATCACCATCATGTTCCGTGGACGCGAGATGGCTCACCCAGAGCAGGGCCGTATTGTACTTGATCGCCTTGCTGAAGATTTGAAGCCTTTTGCCACAATTGAGCAGAAACCGCTCATTGAAGGCCGTAACATGCACATGCTCGTTGCTCCAATCAAGGGAGCGTTTGACGAGAAGCCCGAGGGTGCTGAGGATGGCACCACACAGGAGGAGAAGTAGTATGCCTAAGATGAAGACGCACAAGGGTTCGGCTAAGCGTTTCCGCCGCACCGGTACTGGCAAGATTATGCGTGCTAAGGCTTTTAAGAGCCACATTCTTACCAAGAAGTCCCAGAAGCGTATCCGTGGCTTCCGTAAAGAAGCTGTTCTTTCCGCTGGCGATGCAGCAGTAGTTTCTCAGCGTATGGGCGCTAAGAACTAAGCGCGCCACCCACCAGATCAAATAACAAGGAGTGATTAGATATGGCAAGAGTTAAGCGCGCAGTTGCTGGCCGCAAGAAGCGTCAGACGCTCGTCGAGCGCACAAAGGGTTATTACGGAACTTCCTCTCGTACCTTCCGTGGTATGAAGGAGCAGGCACAGCATTCTGGTCAGTATGCTTACCGTGACCGTCGTAACAAGAAGCGTGATTTCCGCGCACTGTGGATTCAGCGTATCAACGCTGCAGCACGCATCAACGACCTTTCTTACAGCAAGTTCATGCACGGCCTCAAGCTCGCTGGTGTTGAGCTTGACCGCAAGGTTCTCGCAGAGATTGCTTACTCTGACGAGCAGGGCTTCGCAGATCTTGCAGAGATCGCTAAGAAGGCTCTCGCTGAGTAACTTCAGTTAAGCGAGTTCGGTACACGCCGATTAGCTTCGGCTAAGTGACCTCGCAGGCTCAAGCGATTTCTTCGCAGCTAGATAGCTACACCCCGTACATCCTGGATGTGCGGGGTTTTCTTTTGGCGAGAAACCCGGTGGGGGACACGACCGGTCGAGGTCACGGCGCGCCTGATTTTCTCGCCATGTCTGAGCAATGTGCCGGAAAAGTACACGAAGTCTGAGTGGTTTTGCCGGTTTTTCTCGCCATGTCTGAGTAAATTCACTCAGACATGATGCAGCTTTCAGGCTCACTTAATGAAGATGCTGAGCCTACTGTCGCGTTGTAGATTTTCCAGTGTCGATTGATCCAAAACCCGGGTAATTATGTGTCCGTCTGATCCAAAAGCGTGGTAATTATGTGCCGAAAGGCACATAATTAAGTGGGTTTTGGATCAAAATCGTTCTTCTCGACACATAATTAGTTCACTTTTGGATTAATCGAGGTCCAAAAATCTACAAACGCATGCCCACGCACATAATTGCATCGGTTTTGGATCAGACCGTCGGTTTTGGATCAGATATAAACACTTGACGAAAAGAACGCGCTGCTCAGTAGTCGAAAAGACAGTGCTGCTCTATGGCGCACTTGGCAAGAAACCCAGCCCAACAGCAACGCTGCTTAGCGGCCTCGCGGCCTATCTGCCTAGGAGCTTCCAGAGTTTCTCGCGCTGTTCTGGAGAAATGCGGTCTTCAAGCGTCATGCGCGTACTGACCTGATCGCGACGCATCTCTTCGACAACGTTATCTGCCTGGGAAATCTCGTAGACCAGTGATGCGCTTGCAATGCGCGTGACCTCGCCGGGGCCAAAGCCGGCCGTGGCGCGAATGTCCCTGTCCGACGTAACCAGAAATACCTTGCGACCAGCCTCTCGAGCGTCCGTGACCAGGCGCTCGATGACGCTATCCGCGGACTCCCCCGTCTCGGAGAAGACCAGTTGCACGCCAGCGTGGGTGCGGTCCGGGCGCTCGTCGTTTACGTTTCCCTTTCCGTCGAACACAATAACGGCCTCGTAGGTGCCCTGCGCAAATGTGGCAACGTCAGAAATGAGCGCCAAACGGGCGCGATAAAACGGATCGGTGTTGAGGTGATAGGCCCTCTCAGCAGCGGTTTCTTGTACAGAAGAGCCTCGCTCATCCAGCAGCGCCTCATAGCGAGGAGTTGCCAGCATGACGTTATAGCCATCGACTACAAGCAGCGATTTTTTCTGAGCCATACCTTACGCTTCCTGGGCCTATGCTTCCTGGGCTTACGCGTCCTAGACTTACACGTCCTGGACTTACGCGTCCTGGGTTCTGCGGAGCCACTCGTAACACATAACCGTCGTTGCCTGAGCAACGTTCAAGGACTCTACCTGGCCAAACTGAGGAAGCTTGCACGTAAAATCGCACTTCTCGAGCATAAGGCGAGAAATTCCTGAACCTTCAGAGCCCATAACAAGTGCAAGTCGGCCTCCCATAGGAGCCTCCCACACGGATTGGGTAGCGTGCTCGGTGGAGCCACATGTCCAAAAACCTGCGGCTTTGAGCTCTTCAAGAGCGCGTGGCAGATTAGAAACCTGAGCGATTGGCAGGTGAAGCACGGCTCCAGCGGAAGTCTTGTATGCTCCAACGCCAACTCGGGCGGCGCGAGCGTTTGCAATAACGACACCGGCTGCGCCAACTACCTCGGCACTTCTTACAATTGCACCAAAGTTTCCCTCGTCAGTGACGTGATCCAAGACCACAACCAGAGCGTTTTCGGAACCAGCGCGCTGGATGATTTCAGAGAGGTCAGCGTAAGCAAAAGGCTGTGTACGGACAATAACGCCCTGGTGAGCGCCGTGGCTTGAAAGCGAGTCAAGCACTGGCTTTGCGACACGCTCGACAGGAATACCCTCCTGCTCAAGCTGACGTGCAAGAGCCTCGATCTCTTGGTCCTTCTGTCCACTTGCGGCTTGTACCAGCGCATTCTTCAAAGGAATACCAACGGTCAGCGCCTCTGCTACTGCGCGACGACCCTCGATAAGATCGGTTGCAGGCTTCTTGTTGCCGGGACGTCCAGCGCCAACGCCTCGCTGTCCAACAGCGCCTTTCTGTCCGCGAGTGCCCTGAGTTGCGCGTGCGCCTTGTACGGAGCGACCGCCCTTTGAGCCCTGGCCATTCTTGGCGCCGAAATAACCGCCCCAGTCGGCAGCCTTCTTGGAGCCGCGACCTGCAGCTCCCCCGCGACCTGCGCCGCTGCGACCTGCAGCTCCGCCACGACCCGCAGAGCCACCGCGACCCGCAGCTCCACCGCGACCAGAAGCACCCTCGGAGCGAGTGTTTTTAGAGGTAGAACGCTGATTTCTTGCCATAGTTAGTCTGCCTTACGCTTTAGTCGAGCGCCAGCGGCGGTATCTTCAATCAAAAGTCCAAGCTCGGCAATGCCGTCTCTAATTTGATCAGCAACTGCCCAGTTCTTCTGGGAACGAGCCTCCTGACGAGCAGCAAGCAAAGCCTCTGCAGCCTCGTCAGCTGAAGAACCCTCATAGCCTGCCACCTGGGCGGCAAGCGCCACAAGCTCTTCTGGTAAATCAGAGGTAGACGCTGCCTGAGTCAAATCAATTCCCAAAGCTCCCGTGAGCTCGCACAACATATCTGCTGCACGAAGAACAGGACTTGCGCCAACGTTCTGACCAACCTCTGCAAGATACGTATTTGCAGCAGTTACCAGCGCAAAGATAGCAGCAAGTGCCCCTGCGGTATTGAAATCATCATCCATCTGAGCGTCAAACTCGCTCTGAGCTGTGTTAATAGCCTCAGCAAGCGTGCTATCAGCATCAGAAAGTTCGTGCTGAGCAGAAGACTGCTTGAAAGCCCAGCGGAGATTTGCAACGCAGGTCTTCATGCGCTCAAGCGTACCAACGGTACCCTCAAGGCGCTCAAACGAGAAATCAAGTGGTGCACGATAGTGCGTCTGAAGCATCAAAAGTCTTACTGCATCTGCAGGATACTTGTCCAAAACTTCCTTGAGTGTGTAGAAGTTGCCCAAAGACTTGGACATCTTCTCACCATCAACGCGAAGCATTCCGGTGTGCATCCAATAATTGGCGAGAGGAGCGTGCCAGGCGCAAGATGCCTGCGCAGTCTCGTTCTCATGGTGAGGGAATACCAGGTCAGAGCCACCGCCGTGAATATCAATTGGAGTACCCAGGTAGCGATGAATCATGGCGCAGCACTCACTGTGCCAACCCGGACGACCTTCTCCCCAAGGGCTTGGCCAGCTAGGCTCACCAGGCTTTGCCGCTTTCCAGAGCGCAAAGTCGAACGGATCGCGTTTCTCGTCATTAACCTCAACGCGCTCACCTGCGCGAAGCTGATCAAGATCGCGACCAGAAAGCACACCATAGCCGTGGTCAGAACGAACCGAGAAGTACACGTCGCCCGAAGGCACCGCGTAAGCGTGACCCTGCTCAATCAAAGATTGAATCATCTGAAGCATGGCTTCAATCTCGTGCGTTGCGCGCGGACGAATATCCGGGTCTAGAATATTGAAGCGATGCATCTGCTCGATAAACGCCTGAGAAAACTCTTCAGAAACCTCTTGAGCAGTCCTTCCCTGCTCAATGGCGCGCTGAATAATCTTGTCATCAACGTCAGTCAGGTTCTGAGCGAAGGTGACCTCATAACCCTTGTGCATCAGATAACGACGAATAACGTCAAACGAGAGGAAGGTACGGGCGTTTCCGATGTGAATCTGATCGTAAACCGTAGGACCGCACACGTACATGCGGATTTTGCCCTCGTCGATTGGCTTGAACTCTTCTTTTTTATGCGTCTGAGTGTTATAGACAAGCATGCATACTCCTCGCAACCATTGTGTATTGGTGTAAGTATAAACGGTTTATGGAAAACCTTTAAGTTCCATACCGTACTAATCAAGATTCAATTTTGTTACCGTTCGCGGATTTGTGCTGGATTGTTTTTTTGTTGTATTAAACTCAACAAAAAAAATTTAAAGAATTTATATTTGAATCAAAACTGCAAAGAACTAGAAGACAAAAAAATCTTGCTCTTAACAACTTCAGAAGGTGATTCGAATGAGTAAGTTTTTTAACATTATCCGCTACTGTATATCCACCATTCTGGATAAAGGCAGTCTTGCGATTTTTCTCTTTCTGGCATTTTTTGTCACAGCGCTTACTGTTATTCAACCGCTTCTTGTTGGATTTGTGATTAATCTATTTATTGCAGGAACAACTTGGAGCGAGATACTTTTCTATTGCGCTGTAGTTGCCGCACTAGGAATCCTTATTGCCAGCTGTTCCTATCTTGCTAAAACACGCTATTGTCAGTTACAAATTGATTCTTCGTTTACTATTGAGCGACAGCTGATTGACAAGATTCAACATGCAGATTCATCATTTTTCTCGTCATATGATTCTGGACATTATCGCCAGACAGTAAATAATGATGCTAATGACGTTTCGATTTTTATACTTACACAATGTGTGGGCTTTGTAACAACTGTGGCTTCCGTCTTAGTCACACTTGCAATTATTTTGTATTTGAACCCATTAACCGCTCTTGTAACGGTTGTTCTGTTGTTGGTGAGTTTTATTATCTATAAGCAAATCCAAGCTGCGGCCTATAAAAGATATAGGGAATCCAAAGAACTGAGATCACAGTATGGATCTATTGAGCTTTCCCAATTCACAGACGTAGATTTTATTAGGCGTCATTCTCTCTTTGAGCGTTTCTTTAATCAGCACTATGCCGTCAATCAAAAACTTCGTAGTGCCATTCATGAGCAGTACAAACTGGAATTTGGCGTACAGGAATTAAACAATGCTGTAATTGCCGTATTCCAAGCCATTGTCTTTATTACCTGTGCATATCAAATTTTCCTTGGAGCACTGCAGCCTGGCTATATTGCAACCATTTCAAGCTATTTTGTATCGCTCTTAGGTTCTATTACGCTTCTTATGGAATTTGGCATGGCTTATCAGAGTATTACGGTAAGTCTTGATCGAATTGAGCAGATTCTTGATTTACCTCAAGAATCCGTTGGTAACATCATTCCATCAGAGAACGTCAATCAAATTACCTGCACAAATGTATCTTTCTCTTATCCGCATACGAATAAAGTACTGATGAACAACTTGTCTTGTAGTTTTGCAAAAGGAAATATATACGCCATTACCGGTGGAAACGGTACAGGCAAATCAACATTTCTGAAGCTCATTAACGGAGAGTGGTCTTCTCACCTATCAGGCAATATTGCCATTAATGAGGATTTGCTCACTCAAATTAATCAGTATGAACTCCGAAAAAATACGCTTGGATTTACCGAACAAGAGCCAAGCATTGTTGACGATACGGTAAGAAATAATCTGACTCTACTCTGCAAAAATCAACCAACAGATGAAGAGATAATCAGCTATATCAAGCTGTTCAATCTGGAAAAATTGCTGCTTGGAGACGATCAAAATCTTGATGTTCGTCTCAATGAACGGAGCTCTGCTATCTCTGGTGGAGAAAAACAAAAGATTGCAATTATCCGCATGATGCTTATGAATCCAAGTGTTATGTTGCTTGACGAGCCAACCTCTGCATTAGATCAAAAAAGTGTTGATGTTCTTCTTGATCTTCTGAAGAGGGTCAAACAAGACCACATAATACTGCTCATATCTCATGACCCTAAAGTGGTGGAGGCAGCCGATCATATCGTTGAGCTGTAATTTATTGCGCGCTACGTCCCAGCAGCACAACTGCCCAGGCAGCAATACCTTCTTGAGTGCCCACAAAACCAAGACCTTCGGTAGTGGTAGCTTTTACGCCAACTTTGTCTGACGTAACGCCCATAACCT
>USKU01000048.1 GCA_900555335.1 uncultured Atopobium sp.
CAATTACTGCTGAGGGGCATGTTCCCTTCTCTGAGGTCCGTGTAGACCTTGGCTGCGGCAAGGGATCTTTTACTGCCGCTCAAGCTAAGGCAAATCCTAATGTGCTTTTTGTAGCCATTGATACAGAACCTATCTGTATTTCATATGCTGCTAAAACAATTTATGAAGCAGGAGTGCCTAACGCCATCGTAGTTCCTGGTACCGGCATGAAGATAGATAAGTACTTCTCGCCAGAAGAGGTCTCTGTTATTTACCTCAACTTCCCTGCACCATTTCCTCGAATCAGGCAAGCAAAGTTGCGCCTCACTGATGCTGAACGTCTTATGCAGTACAGAAATGTTCTAACTAAAGAGGGCGTTGTTCGTCTTAAAACGGATAGCCAGCCACTTTTTGATTTTTCTCTTGAGCAAGTTGAAGTTGCTGGTTACAACTTTATTTGGAAAACGCGAGATGCTCAAGACGATTTTCCTCACGATGTTCCTAGTGAGTACGAACAAAAACTTGGCGCCCAAGGCGCTAAGGTTCATGCCTACCTGATTGCTCCAGGTCCTGTACCAGCAGATTTCACACCCACAGAGCCTGTCAGTCTTGTTGACTACCTTCCAGAAGATTTAGAATCACTAACCTACGTTCCTCATGGAATGGAAAGCACGGTCCGCAATCTTGCAAACCGTGCTCGTAGACTTCGTAAGAAGGCTCAGTAATTTGTAAAGTAAGTTCTAGGAGCACTTCTTCTGTGAGTGCTCCTTTTACGTTGATAAGTGGGCTTTAGACTCCCCTACTTGATTGATTGAATCTTAAGAGCTCTGGTGGAATTAAGAACAGCAAGTACCATGACGCCCGTATCTCCAAAAATAGCCAACCACATAGGAGCCAGACCAAGGGCCGCAAGAATCAAAACGGCAACCTTAACGCTAATGGCAAACACAATATTTTGCTTAGCAATACCGAGAGTGCGACGAGCAATCTTTACTGCCTTTGAAAGCTTAGAGAGTTTGTCATCCATAAGAACTACGTCGGCAGCTTCAATAGCAGCATCAGATCCTAAACCGCCCATAGCTACGCCTACGTCTGCACGAGCAAGGACAGGAGCATCATTGATGCCATCGCCTACAAAGGCAAGAGACTTATCAGCTGCCTTCTGAGCGAGAAGACCTTCGACCGCAGATACCTTATCCTGTGGGAGAAGCTCAGAGCGGACCTCGGTGATGCCCATCTTAGCAGCAATGTCTTCTGCAACGTCGCGTTTATCGCCCGTGAGCATAACAACCTTGGAAACGCCAACGTTCTTGAGAGAAGCGATTGCTGCTGGAGCGTCAGATCTTTCACGGTCAGAAATAACAATGTGGCCCATGTAGTCTCCATCAACAGCTACGTGAATGATGGTTCCATGATTCTCACATGCTTTCCAAGAGGCACCCACACTCTCCATGAGTGCGCAGTTGCCCACAGCAACGCTTTTTCCGTTTACGTTAGCGCAAATACCTTGGCCAGCAATTTCTTTGATATCCGCAATATTGCAGCCATCATCTTCACTTGGGTAAGCAGCACGCAGAGCTGCAGCAATGGGATGCGTTGAGTGAATCTCAACGTGAGAAGCTAGGTGCAGAAGGTCCTTCTCGCCAATGGCCTGAGGGTGAACAGCCAAAACCTCAAAGACACCCTCGGTAAGTGTGCCAGTCTTATCAAATGCAACGGTATCAAGGGTAGAGAGCATATCAATGTATGTAGATCCCTTAATCAGAATACCTTCCTTTGAAGCAGCACCAATGCCGCCAAAGAAAGTCAGTGGTACAGAAACCACCAGTGCGCAAGGACACGATGCAATCAGGAAGGTAAGCGCCCTTACAGCCCAGGTAGAAGCGTTAGCTACAAAGTCCCCCGAAAGCAGTGGTGGCAAAAACGCCAGCGCAATGGCACTGTAAACAACTGCTGGAGTATACACGCGAGAAAAACGACGAATAAAACTCTCGCTCTTGGACTTGTTTTGGTTTGAGCTCTCTACCAGCTTAATGATGCGGGAAGCAGTAGAGTCTTCAAAGAGGTGGGTAACGCGGGCACGAACCACACCAGAAAGATTAACGCAGCCCGAGATAATGTTATCCCCCACTGTTGCGTCACGAGGCACGCTCTCACCAGTAAGAGCAACGGTATCAAGGCTGGTAGAACCCTCGACGATCTCTGCGTCCACCGGGACGCGATCGCCAGGCTTTACCACAATAATCTCTCCCAGCTTAACCTCTTCTGGAGAAATAGTGAGCAGCTGCCCGTCACGCTCAACCATTGCGCTATCAGGGCGAATATCCATAAGCTTGGCAATAGACTTCTTGCTGTTATCGGAAGCAAGGTGTTCAAACACCTCTCCTACCTGGAAGAACAGCATGACAAAGACGGCCTCATCAAACATAGGAGAACCGTTAGGCACAAAGCCAATGAGCAAGGCACCAACAGTAGCAATGGTCATGAGCAAGTCTTCGTTAAAGCACTCACCCTCAGTGATGCTCTCCCATGCTTCTAGAACAACATCGTATCCCGCAACAGCGTAAGGCAACAGGTAAAGCAACAGTGCCTGCCAGAGCTGCAGGTCAAATGCGTGTTCAACCGCGTAAGCAATACCTAGCAAAACAGCAGAACAGACAATGCGAGCAATTTTCACCTTTGTCTTTGAGCTCATAGCTCCTCCTTGGGTTGTTGTTATACCTAGTCTACTCCTTAAATTGATATATGTACATATATTCATACAACAATCTTAAGGGACTTTTCACAAGAAACTCCGCGGGCGAGAAACCCGTGGAGTCCCAGATAAACCTATAAATTTTGGCCATAGTTTGAGCCAAACGTTCTTCTCGCTAAGTAGAAAGCTAGTTAATCAGCGACGCAGGGGTTGGGATAAATCCCTCAAAGATGACAGGCGCACCTTCAAGCTCAGAGGCAATCATGTCCTCCTCGTTCCTAACGGTCCAGGTAATCAGATGTGCGCCCATGGTATTGCAAGCCAGCTTAACAAAGGGGTTCTTGCGATCTTCAAACTTGTAAGAAATGAAGTCTGGACGACCAACCGAATTACCAAAGAGAGCTGTAGCACCAGCTCGTGTAGCAATGTTCATGTGCTTGGTCTGACGGTCAATTAGGAAGTTCTCTGAGAGCTGGCCACGAAGCATCTCGGGACGATTCTGACGCAGCCACTGCAAAACGCGAGGATCAAAGCTCTCGATGCATGCACGAACGGGACGAAGATCAAGCGCCTGCATAATCTTTTCTGTCAGCTGCTCAGCGTTATTGTTGCGTGTCTTAGCCTCAATGATCAAAGGTGCAGGTAGTTCACCGGAACCACTCCATGCATAAACCTCAAGGACTTCCTCAAACGTTGGAATCTGCTCGTCAGTAGCAAGAAGTCTCAAACCACGAAGCTCTTCAAGTGTGGACTCCTCAACAATCTTCTGTACGCCACAGAGGCGATCAAGTGCTGAATCGTGAACAACTACCAGCTTATTGTCCGCGGTCAGGTGAACATCAACCTCGGAGCCAAAGCCCTTCTCGACAGCTGCACGGAAAGCAAGCAGGGAGTTCTCTGGAATGCCTGCCTCGTTGTTGTAGAGGCCACGGTGAGCATAGCGATGACGAGCAATCTCGTGCCAGCGCTCCAAAAGTAGGCGATCATTTTGCTTGCGAGGAGCAATAGAATAAGCACCGTATGCAGCCAAACCAAGAGCAGCACCAGCCACAACGCCACCAGCAATTGCAACGTTTCTGAGCGTCTTGCGTTTTTTGGTAGAGGCTAACAAAGCGTCAGAATCCTGTCCGCTTTGAGCAGCAATTTCCTCAGCAACATCTGCAACTGCGATATCTGCGGCAGCATCCTGGTGCTCGGCCAGGGTCTCCCCCATCTCTTCAAGCGACTCTGCAGTGCTTGCAAGTTGCTTTGAAAGCTTGTTCTTTGGGCGAGAAAAACGATTCTCTAGATTAGACTGAAGCTGTGCCTGAGCAGCCAAAACTGAAGTCTGAGCTGAACGGAGCGCAGACTGAGCGCGAGCGACTGACGACTGAATGGCATCGCCGCTTGGCAGTGCTGGCCTAATATGAGCATTAAACCCAGCTGTAAGCTGCTCTTTAGCGATATTGCCAGCTAAGTTAGCAGCCTTAGAAGCTGTTGTAGCGAGCAGCTTTCTTCCAGCCTCGGATTGAAGTGCTGCCTTTGCGGCATACTGAGTAATTGCTAAACCTGCAGCTCTAACTGCAGCTCTCTTAATAAAACGACCAATCATGTAAGCTCCCTTCAATCTAGTCTTATTCTATCAGTCCAGTTCTCGCTTTTTTGCTACGTATTGCGACTTTCTGTGCGTAATCAGTATCTTTGTCTGTTCAAAATCGAGTAGTATGTAGTCCACTAACTACTATCTCAGGAGCATCATGGCTGTTATAAAACAAGAACACGCGCTCTACCTGTATAAACTACTCAAAGCAACCATTGGAGTCTCTAAGCAGACTCCCCTCTCTACCGTTGAGGGCGTGCTCATTGAAGACGACCTTGCACCGCAGGATTTTGGCTTTGACGACATCCGCGCTCTCATGGAGGCGTGCCCCGATTTCATTAAGATCACGGCGTTCAAAAAAGGTTACGTCTACGCAACGCTTTTGACCTTTGATGCCTTTGAGGTTGCCCTTGCTGCGGGCGAGAAAAACGTCGAGCCTCAAAGCAACGGCAAACCATGGAAGCGTCGTCGTGGAGCAAAGTCTATTCGTGCTCTCAAGCCAAAACACCTAGTAGTTGAGGCGGAGCCTGAGGTAGAACCGGAACCAGAAGAGCTGCCGGTCACGGAGGAGTCAGAGGAGTCAGCCGTCGCGGAGGAGTCCGAGGAGCTGTCTGTTGCGGAGACAACTGTCGCAGACGTGCCATCTGCAGAAACAGCTGCAGAAGAGCCCAAGCAAGAGACTGCCAATGAGGCAGCCGCAGAACCTGCTGAAGCCGAAACGCTAGCTCCAGAGGCCACTGAAACCGAATCACCAGCTCCAGAGCAAGAAATGCCTGAGCCTGTAACTTCTGAACCTATAGTTCCCGAGCCAACTATCTCGCTTACCGTTACCTACAACCCCTATGACGGTTCCGATGAAGAAAAAACGCTTGAAGCAGCTCCTTCTGTGTTGCAGCAAGCGCTAAACACAACAAGTTCTGCCTCGGCCGCTACAGCTTCTGAGCCCCAAGCTTCTACGCAGGTAATCAATCAGAATGAGACTCCTGCCCCTGCCCCAACATACCCCGACAATTTTGAGGAAAACCTCCACGTCAACAACGAGCTTCTCGGCATTTTGTATCAGATGGCTCCCGTTGACGCCAACGTTCTCAAGCAGCTGGAGGAAGACTTCAAACTTGCAGTGTCTTCTCGCGCGCTCATTTCCAAGGGCGGCACGTTTACGTTTAACACGCGTTACAAGAAACCGCAGACAGACGAGGTAATTACCGCTACTATCCGCAAGTCAAAACGCGGAGCTCTGCGTCCTTGGACGCTCTTGGAGCTTAGCGTTTCTGCAAGTGAGCTGCAGGATCAGGCAGTTGACGTGCTTCGCGGTCTGCCTAAGTCTGGTATCGCTTCATGGGAGAAACTGCCCGCCGCAGAAAAGCAGCTGCCCATAAACCCTGTTGACGTGGTCATGAACGAGGCTCCTGTCTCCGATTGGAATGCGCTTAGCACCACCTATCTGAGCGACGCGCCCTCGTTGCAGGCAGCGCAAGCTTGCCTTTCCGCAGCGTACGTCTACAGAAAGAACGAGCAGCAGCTCATGCACACTGACGCTGACTTTTCGCTTCCCGTTCCAGGTGCCGCGCCCCTGCTCTTTGATCCCGAGTGCGGATTTGATGACGACTCGCCTCTGGTGCAAAACGCCCTGCGAGCAGCAAAACATGGATGGCGCATGGCCGTTGAGCTCTACAATCCATCCAGGCACTGCGTCTACCTTGCGCTTCCTACCTCTGATGGCGAGAAACCCCTTGCACTGGTATTTGATGCATCAGCAGAAGGCCCTTATCACGTTGTTGCAACGCTAACTGTTGAAGAGGCGTATCCACTTGCACGCATCTTCTCTGACGGCCTTCCTAGCTGGATTTTGCCACAGTAATCCCAGGTCGCAGGCAAGCTCTCTTCACAGAGCCGCTCCTATAACTAGTCACCAAAAAAGCCGCCCACTTTTTCTTAACCGCTTCTGCTGCGATTTCTTGCTTGCTCTGTATGGGGCCTGACGATTTTGCAGCGGGATGAGGCAGGGTGGCTTGCTCCTGTGAGAGCCGACGCGTAACTTTATCTCCAACGTCCAGCGTCTCGCCTGTCAGCAAATCGTGATCAAGCGAGTCCATTGCTTTTTTGCACGTCGGTGTTGTTCTGTGTATCGGCATCGTCTTCACGGAAGTTCAACTCATGTCTCCTTTGTCCGCCACCGGACCGTCTTTCATACATACTATTTTCACACACATAGCGCTATAGAAATATTACAACACCTACAAAGATGGCAAGTTCATACTGTATTTTTTCATACTGTGTATTGCATAGTATGCCTGAGTAATATATACTATGTATCACATAGTATATTGAAGGAGACGTATTGTGGATGCACAGCTGAAGCGTGGATTTCTTGATATCTGCGTCCTCGCAGCCATAGCCCGCAAAGATTCCTACGGGTATCAAATCATCCGGGATGCCCCTGCATCGCTTGAGCTCTCCGAGTCAACGCTCTATCCCATTTTGAAACGTCTCGCTAAGCAACATTTCCTTTCCGAATACACACGTGAGCACAACGGTCGTCTCCGCAAATATTATTTGATTACTGACGCGGGACACTTAGAGCTCTCACGATTTATCGCTGATGAGGCCTCCATTACAGACATTCTCTCCTACATTAAAGAAGGAGCATCGTCATGAAAAAAGATGAGTTTCTCGCCGAACTTCGCGCAAACCTTAAGAAAAAGCATGTTCCCAAAAACAGCATTGATGATGCTCTTGCCTATTACGACGAGGCAATACACGACCGTATGGAAGACGGTATGTCCGAGGAAAAAGCCGTAGCAGCCATGGGAAGCATTGATGATGCGGTTCAATCAGCACTGGAGAGTATGCCTGCGTTTCTACGCGCAACTCAGCGTATCCGCTCTGATTCGGTACTTATGTCCATAACTATCGTACTTCTCGTCATAGGCGCTATTGTCTGGATACCCCTTACGTTTGCCCTCGCACTTACGGCATTGAGCATTTATTTTGTAATTTGGGCACTTGTTATTTCATTATGCTTTGCAGTTGCCTGTGGTCTTTTCTGCGGAGTAATGAGCATCCCGGCACTTGTAGTGGGATTTCTGCACGACATGTTCCTTTCCGGCGCGCTTTCTGCCGGTGTGTTTCTGCTCATAGGAGGTGTTTCCATACTGGTAATACCGATAGTAGCTCGCATAATGCATTCTCTCGTGCAAAGCGCACGAGACTATGCAAAGTGGATTGCTCATTTCTTTGCACAAGTTCCTGCCGAGAAGACCACAGCCTCCACGGAGCGAACAAATACAACGTCATGGTCAGAAGGACATTCGAAAAGACTGCTCTCGCTGTTCGGTGGTATTTTTATCGCAATTGGCCTTGTATTGATTCTTGTTGCGTATGTGGGGTCAGGATGCAACCTTGCAGGTTTACCTGAGCTTCCTGCACTACAGATTTCTTCTTGCTCGCTTTATATGAGTCCGCATACTATTGCGTTTATGTAACTCAATTGACGCAACCCACACAGATACCCGCAGGTATCCGGATCCTACGTTACGTATCCGAAACTGATGGAGAATCCTCCAACGGCCCTTCTCTTACAAGATATCCGCTGTCATCAAACACGCAAGCTTGACTGGCAATTGGCATTATTTTTCCATACGGAATTTATGTATTAAAATTCGTCCCTACATAACAACCACCAAGGGTAAGTTCTGTATAGTCGATGTCTTTCAGGTATGGCTTTCCCGCATCTCCTTCCTGACGGGCAGTATTGATGGCCTCCTTCTTTTTTCGGCGAGTTCAGTTACATTTCCGGAATGATCGTAAACAACATATAGAACTGTTGCGGGATCACTTAATTTTCGGTTTCTGAATCCAGTGCCGGACCTATCGCTTTTATGAGATATCCATTCTCATCGAACTCATAATAGTAGTCATCAACTATTGCTAGCCCATGTGAAAAAAGGTAGCCGTTGATTTGTCGGTACGCTTTGTGTCCATCAACCGTTACCCAACCGAAGGGAAGTTTCCATTCAAAAGGTCCAAGTTCTACAGAGCCGTCTCTTACTTCCTTGTAGTCGTCAAGAGAAATTTCCTCCAAATCCACGAGTTTGAAGGACTCGTAATTGCCGGCAAGAGCGGAGAACCTTAAAGTTCCGAGCTCTTGCATGACATATCCCACAGGTTTATCTCTATATCGAATCTCCCAAATAAGGTTGTTCCGGGTTTCTGGTTTTACTCCTATATAGCAACTGCCAAGCGTGAGCTTCATATAGTCGATGTCTTTGAGGTAAGGCTTTCCGCCGTCTCCTTCTTGCCTGGCGGTATTGATAGCTTCTTGTGTGGCCCGCTCTACCGCTTTTTGCTGAAGTGAGTCAATTGCCCATGGGTAGGGCGTAGCAAATGCATTCCACAAGAGGAAGACAGCGGCCATAAGAAACAGAACTATAGAGATAATCTTTAGAGGCAGCCATTTATGTTTCTTGTTCATAGTCATCACGCAGCCAAAGCACCCAGCTTAGTCATGCCATGGTTCAACAGGCCATTCGTTGCCCGTAAGGCTCCAATTCTTCATATCGTTGGCGTCACCGTTAATGACAAACTCCCTGACAAAGATGTCTTGCTTGCCATTTGAAATGGTCTCGATGTAGTAACGAGGACGTACCTCTCCCTCGTAAGACTCATCGAGCGGTGTGGTGTAATTGGACAGCGTCTGCTGGTCAACGCCCATGTCCTTCAGC
>USKU01000049.1 GCA_900555335.1 uncultured Atopobium sp.
GGAATGTCTCGGTAAAGTTCAGAATATTCATGATTGGCGTGGTAAACAGCGAGATATAGAGTGCATACGTAGCCAGGTCAATGGCTTGCATCTGGCCCTGAGCAATCATCCAGCCGCCCAAAACCAACACAACAGTGTTCAAAACACCCATCATGCCTGAAATTGCAGCTTGGTACCTGCCCATAGCCTGGTACATATTGGCCTTGGAGTCTAAGTATGCCGAGTTACTTGCTCTAAATTTCTTACGCTCGTGATCTTCAGCCGCAAAGCCCTTAACCACGCGAATACCAGAAAGTGAGTCTTCTAGCTGGGTATTTACGTCGGAAATGCGCATGCGGTTCTCTTTGAAAATGCCGCGCATATGCATGTTGGCAAAGAAGTTAAACACCACCAGCATAGCGGCAATTCCAGCAAGCACCAGCGTAAGGGGTACGTTAATAAAAGCCAGAATAACAAAAGAGCCGGCAATCTCAAGTAAGCCAATAATCAGGTACTCAGGGCCATGATGCGCCGTCTCAGAAATGTCAAACAAGTCGGATACCAGGCGACTCATCAGATCGCCCGTCTTGTGACGGTCGTAATACGAGAAGCTCATGCGCTCGTAGGCGTCAAACAGGTCTTCTCGCATCTTGCTTTCCATGCGCGCACCCATGATGTGTCCCCAGCTAATAACAAAGTAGCGGCACAGAAAGTGTACAAAGTACATAAATACAAGCCCAACGGCAATAAACACTAAGCTGTCGAGAATGACATCTTTACCCTGCGTAAACAGTCCCTTTGTGAGCGAGCGCAAAATCTGAGGGAACGCGAGCTCGATACAAGCCAAAATGATGGCGCAGATAGTGTCCAGAATAAACAGGTGCCTTTGCGGAGCGTAATAAGAAAGAAAACTGGCAAACAGCGATTTGCGGTGTTTGCCAGAGGCGTTGTTTCCAGAGTTTCTAAAGCCGTTTCTGCTAGAGGCTGAAATCAAAGAACTACCGGGTACAGGGCGAGAAGAACGATCAAGCATGCGTAATTACTCCATAGGCAATCGGTGTGAAATTGAATCGCAGATAAGAGCTCCAATGATAGTCTTTGCGTCCTCGATTTTGCCATCGAGAACAGCGTCTACCAGCTCAGATAGTGGAACAAGATCCACGTTAATAAATTCGTCGGCATCTGGGTCTGATCCATCAAAGGTCAGCTCAGTTGCCATATAAAGGTGAATGAGCTCGTCAGTAAATCCATCAGAAGTGGCGGTAGTGGTGAGAAAAGCCATCTTTCCCGCCTTCATTCCAGTCTCTTCCAGCAACTCACGGTGAGCGCAATCAAGAGGATCCTCGCCTGGATCAAGCTTTCCTGCAGGCAGCTCAACTGTTACGCGACCAAGCGCAGTTCGGTACTGACGAACCAGACAAATTCTACCCTCATCAGTCAAAGCAACAATAGCCACAGCACCGGGATGACGCACAACATCACGAAGAGCAGTACGACCGTCAGGAAGAGAAACGCGCAGACGATTCACGTCAAAAATGCGACCAACCCAAACGGTATCTTCAGAAAGTGGCCTCTCTTCTAGAGAAGCATCACGTGCATCCTCTGTACCTGCAACAAAGCTGCGCTTTTGTGGCTCCCCAGAATGATGGTAGGCAGCATCGCCCACAGCAACATGCTCACCGTCGTAGGTAAGCGAATCAACTGCCGAGTGCAAATCATTGCGAGCAGAATCAAACACCTCTGGAGTTACCTGCATGTCAGCATCAAGAATCTCTGGCTCAGCAGACTGCATATCATCAAACACATCACTAAACTGAGAACTGCTTTGATCGCTGGTCCAAGCACCATCCTGTACGTTGGTTTTCTCGTCATTTTGATTTGCCATAAGCGCTAACCTAACTATTTTTCTGGACGACCTTGAAGAGCCTTAAGTCCAATATCGTGCCTGAGCTGCTTGCCTTCAAAGTTGATAAGGTCGCAAGCCTCATATGCACGAGCGCGAGCTTCCTCAAAAGTTGGTGCAAGCGCAGTGACGTTAAGCACGCGGCCGCCTGCTGTGACAATCTTTCCGTCCTCGGTCTGAGCAGTTCCGGCGTGATACACAGAAACGCCCTCAAGCTGCTGAGCAGCCTCAATACCGGTAATCTCCTTGCCCTTTTCGTAAGAACCAGGATATCCAGCACTTGCCAGAACAACAGAAACAGCTACCGTATCAGACCAGGAAACCTGCTGATGACGGAGGGTACCATTATCGCAAGCCATCAAAATTGAAACCAAATCGCCCTCGAGGCGAGGCAGTACAACCTGAGTCTCTGGATCACCAAAGCGAGCGTTAAATTCAAGAACCTTAGGGCCGTCTTTGGTCAGCATAAATCCACCGTAAAGGCAGCCAGAATAGTTGATGCCCTCTTTTTTGAGCTGGTCAACAACGCGCTGCTCAATGGCTATCATCTGGGAAAGTTCTTCATTGGTCACAAAAGGAACAGGAGAATAGACGCCCATGCCACCAGTGTTAGGTCCCTTATCGTCGTCGTAAGCGCGCTTGTGATCCTGAGCTGTTGCCAGCGAAACAACGTACGTTCCATCAGTCAGCGCAAGCAGCGAACACTCTGGCCCCTCAAGAAACTCCTCGACAACAACGGTTGCTCCCGCATCGCCAAAGTGACCGGAGAAACATTCGCGAACACCTTCAAGGGCCTGCTCAAGCTCGGTTGCAACAATAACACCTTTACCTGCAGCAAGGCCGTCTGCCTTAACAACAACAGGCGCACCAATGTGGCGAACATACGCTTCGCAAGACGCCTGGTCTGTGAAAGACTTCCATGCAGCAGTTGGAACGTTTGCTCGCTCCATAACGCCCTTGGCAAACGCCTTTGAGCCCTCCATCTGCGCTGCATTCTGATTAGGACCAAAGCATGCAATACCAGCCTGACGAACAGCATCTGCAACGCCCACAACAAGAGGAGCCTCAGGGCCAATAACTACCAGGCCAATACCTTTTTCCTTGGCAAAAGCAACAACCTCATCAGGGTTATTTTGATCAATAGGAGCAATCTCTGCCTGGGCAGCCATGCCGCCATTACCTGGAGCAACGTAAATTTTTCCTGCGCGAGGCGATTCCTGCAGCTTAGTTAAAAGAGCGTGCTCACGACCACCTGCGCCGAGCAACAAAATATCAACGGTGTCATTCATAAGTACTCCAGCCTTCTGATACAACGCCTTTGGGATACAAGCAACGCCAACAGCGCCTTCTCCAAGATGTTTTTTAAACTCAGGGGAAGCAAGTCTTTCTGCAATACATTCTGCATCATATTCGTTGGTTTTAAGCGGCTTTTTGAGATGCTTTTCTATGCGTTTCTCGCCACTTGAAATCACTACATACTTGAGCTCGCCGCGCTTTACAAAACAAGCGCTCATAAGGCGAGAAATTCTTGCTGCTAGATCGGTAAAATCTGATGAACGGGCGACTTCTGTACATTTTCCGCCAACCAAACGATACAAATACATATCGTTTGAGATGCGCCTATGCAAACGCTCAAGTCGAAGTCGCAACGAAAGCCTGGGGCGTTTGTCCTTGCTTTTATGAAGGACAACCTTGTTCATTGCAATGTACATTGTGGCAACTACCTCAGCAAGCTCTTGTGCATACGCGCAAGCAGCTTCAAATGAAGCTCCAGACTTTCTTGCCACACTTAAGCGCTCAAGCATGATTCCCATAGCAGTAGGCATATTTCCGCTATCTACCAGGCAAATTGAGCTTGAAATATCAGGATTGTTCTGACATGCCTTTTTTGCCGTAAGCAGAGAGTCAGAAAAATCTGCATACACATGAAGCGAGAGGATCTTTTGAGCTCCTGACTCAAAAATGCCTCGGTAAAACTCGCCTACCTGATCAGCATCTGAACTCAGAGCTCCAGGTATTACAGAAACCCCCAGGGCTTCAAGCTGGGAAGCTTCAAGCCCACAGGGGTTATCGCAAACTATTGCAAAAGTTGAGCAGTCCGAAGACGCCACGGGTTACCTCCAGTAGCGGTCGATTGTCTGCTCGCGATCTGGACCAACGGTGATGATAGAAACGCGTACACCAGCAAGTTGCTCCAGGAAATCAATGTAGTCCTTAGCCTCACGAGGTAGCTGGTAGAAGTTGCGAACGTTAGAGATGTCGCACTTCCAACCAGGAAGAGTCTCGTACACAGGCTTTGCGTGATAGAAGACGCTCTGGTGCTCTGGGACGGTCTTGTAAATCTTGCCGTCGCACTCATAAGCAACGCATACCTTAATCTCGTCCAGGCAGCCAAGAACGTCAAGCTTGGTAATTGCCAGGTCAGTGAGACCATTGATACGAGCTGCGTAGTTAACAACTACTGCGTCATACCAGCCACAGCGACGCTTACGGCCAGTAGTAACGCCGTACTCATGGCCAACTTCGCCGAGAAGATCGCCCGTCTCGTCAAAGAGCTCTGTTGGGAATGGACCAGAGCCAACGCGTGTGAGGTATGCCTTTGCAATGCCCAGGACGCGGTCAATGTTGGTTGGACCAACGCCAGAACCAGTTACTGCGCCACCAGCGGTGCAGCTAGAAGAGGTAACAAATGGATAGGTGCCGTGGTCAATATCAAGCATGGTTGCCTGAGCACCCTCAAAGAGAATGTTCTTACCAGCCTCAAGCTCTTCGTTGAGGAAGAGAGAAGACTCAACAATGTAAGGACGAATGCGATCTGCATAAGGCAGGTAGGTCTCGCAAATTTGGTCAACGGTATAGGTTGGAAGGCCATACACAAGGCTCAAGATTGGATTGGTGTACTCAAGTGCAGCTTCAAGCTTCTTGCGGAAGATCTTCTCGTCAAGCATGTCCTGAATACGTAGGCCAGTGCGGTTCATCTTGTCCATATACGTTGGACCGACACCGCGCTTGGTGGTACCAATAAGATTCTTGCCCAGCTTTTTCTCGTGCACGCCATCAAGATCTTTGTGATAAGGCATAACAATGTGAGCGTTGCCGGAAATCTTGAGCAAGTCGCAGGAAATACCCTTGCTCTCCAGCATGTCAATCTCGCCGAGAAGAACCTCTGGGTCAACAATGCAGCCATTACCAATAACTGGATAGGTGTTCTCGTACATAACGCCAGATGGAACCTGGTGAAGCGCAAGCTTTGTGTCTCCAGCAATTACCGTGTGGCCCGCATTTGCACCACCTGCGTAACGGCAAACAACGTCAAAATCTCCGGAAATGAGGTCGGTAACTTTACCCTTACCCTCGTCTCCCCACTGAGCACCAACAAGTACGGAAGCTGGCATAAGTTCTCCCCTATCGCAGCTATCTACAAACACGACCATTACATGACGGTTGCAACCTCTTTAGGGGTTGCTTCATAAGTATATCTAATACCGCTCGCAAAAGCACAGAAGCGCAGAGGTTTTGTCACACATAAGAAACGATTAGTGTGCAGGGTTTGCCATTGCGGCGTACTGAGCGGCTTCGCTTTCTGAGTAGTTATTTCCCTGGTAAAGCTCAACAAACTTGGTAGACGTTGGCATAAACATGACAGGAACATCTCGCAAAGCACCTGCACGGTTCTTTGCAACAATGATGTTGGTAACGTCTTTATCAGGACGGTCATCACGTGCTGCTTCTTCATCGCTCAGTGAACGGTCAAGCAGCAAAACAATATCTGCATCCTGCTCGATTGCGCCGGACTCACGCAGGTCAGAAAGCTGTGGACGCTTGCCGTTTCTGTTCTCAAGCGTACGATTGAGCTGAGAAAGTGCAATGACAGGCGCCTTGAGGTCTTTAGCCATAATCTTAATGCCACGAGACATCTCAGAAACCTCAGTTGCACGACTGTCTGCACGGCCCTTCTCGGCTGGTGGAGAAAGCAGCTGGAGGTAGTCGATGATAATGACGCCCTTCTCGGCCTTATTAAGCATTCTGCGGGCTTTTGCGCGGATTTCTGTGACTGTTGTGCCTGGAGTATCATCAACGATGATTTTAAGGCGAGAAATGCGCTCTGCTGCCTCCAGAAGGGTGGGCCACTGCTCATTTCTGATGTTAGAAGAACGGATGGTCTGCAAATCAACCTTTGATTCAGAAGCCAACAGCCTCTGCGCAATCTCAATCTTGCTCATCTCAAGCGAGAAGAGCGCAACAGTTGCACCGGAAACTGCGGCGTTATAAGCCATGCTGAGAGCAAAAGAAGTCTTACCAACACCAGGACGAGCACCGATAACAACCATCTGACCAGGACGAAGACCTTGGAAGAGGTTATCTAGGGTTGCAAATCCAGTTTGGACACCCAACTCCGACGCATCTTTACCAGCATTTTGCTGAAGCTCTTCAAAGAGATCAGTCATGATGTCTTCAATGCCCTGTTCAGACTGCTGAACATCTCTGTTGGTTACATCAAAAATGAGCTTTTCTGCCTGGTCAACTACTTCTTTTGTATCTTCTGGAGCGTTGTAGGCAAGCGCAGAAATCTTTGCAGAAGCACTAATCATCTTTCTGAGCGTAGTATCACGGTGCAGCATAACTGCGTGGTTTTCCCAACCAACCATAGCAAGTGGGTTGTTTCCAAGCTCCGCTAAACGGACAGCTCCTCCAGCGCGCTCAAACTTGCCATTACTCTTAAGGTGATCTGCAAGCGAAATGACGTCTACCGGCTTATTGTTGTCAAACAGTGACTTAATAGCTTCAAAAATAATCTGATTAGAAGGAATATAAAAATCCTCGGAAGAAAGCCTAATGAGGCATTCTCCTCTGATCTCTTCCGAGAGGATCATTGCGGAAAGAATGGAAAACTCGGCATCAGAATCTTGTGGCATAGAGGCGTTCTCTAGGGCCGTTAATTGCGTAGGATTCATCTCAAACGAGTCTTGTGCCATCGTCTTTTCCAATCATATTTTTTGGGAATGAATCTGAATAGTAGTGTACTTTTCAAAAAAATAAAGAGTCATTTTGGCTTGCAAAACTCGAAAATATAAGTCTTCAACACGATTTTCCAAAACTCGTATACCCTGAGCGGGATTTCCTTGAGTTTTCAACGTTTTCAACAATTTTTAGACTTATTTCGACACGTGGTATTTTCTGCACAATTGCTTATCTGCGGTTATACAAATCAAATTACAATTCCGCAGGTTAAGTGAATATGTTTTACATAACATTTTGAATAACCGCAGGTAGAGCATAAGAAATTATACCGTTCCGTCTACACATAAAAAGACCACCCCTTTGTTATGTTCCACAAAGGGGTGGTTCGAACAAACATTCCATTCTTTTCAGATGGCTGCGCTTTTTATAAAAGCTTACAAATCTGTAGAAAACTGCAGAAATTGTATAAACCACCAAAAAATGCAGGAGAACTGTGTTTTATGCATGCATAAAACTACTCTGCGGACTCAACCTCAACCTCGACGGTTGCCTCAGCGACAACCTCCTCGGCCTCCTCCTCTGCAGGAGCAGCATCGTCCTCGCCAACAAGAACAACGACGGTAGCGGTAATGTCACGATAAAGCTCAATGGTGACATTGTGGCGACCAGCGGTCTTGATAGCAGCGCTACGAGCAATGCGCTTACGATCAACGGTGACGTTGAGCTGTGCCTCGATTGCGTCAGCAATCTGAGCGGTGGTGACGGAGCCAAAGAGCTGGCCCTCCTCGCCAATGCGAGCGTCAACAGTTACGAGCTTGCCATCAAGAGCTGCCTTGGTAGCATTTGCGTCAGCAATACGCTGCTCTTCGCGCTTAGCGATATTGTGACGACGCTCCTCAAGCTGCTTGATGTTACCCGGTGTAGCAGGCTGGGCAATCTTGTTGGGGAACAGGAAGTTCTCCGCATAACCCTGTGCGACCTCTACGATGTCGCCTTCGCCGCCCTTACCGCGAAGCTCGCCCAAGAGAATAACTTTCATGGGAAACTCCTTTGATGAGTCGATGGTATCGACTAGTTGTTGTTTATCGTAGGCTCTGAATCCTGGCTTCCTGAGCGATTAAGCTTTCGGAAGTTTGCCCAGGCGTCAATAAGTCCTACGAGAGCCATAACGCCTAACTGAACTTCTAACATGCCTGCCAATACAAACAGTGACAGAGAAAGTGCTGGCGAGAAGTGCTTCTCGCGCACAAACCATGTGAGCACTGCAAGGCCCTGAAGAGCAAAAACAACTCTAAGAGCCATAAATACGTTCAGCGTAATTAGCTGAAGTAAGTCTTGAGCAGGCAAAACGGTACTTGAAAGTGCATACACAAACAAGTTGGCCACGGTAAGAGCACACATCCAAAATGGAACGTCCATCAGCTGGAACTGTGGCAATTTCTGTGGGTCTCTTGTCAGTGCTTTATACACTGTTCGAGCTCCAAAACGCGCAATTACAAAATATAAAAGCGCCATGCCGGTATAGCTGGTTGGCCAAAAGAGCATAAAGAGTGCCTTTGCTGTTGAAAGACCTTCTTGGATCTCTGGAGAAGCACCTGAGACCTGCGAAGCGTATTGATTAAACACGCTCTGAGCAAGCTCGGGAAGACTTGTTCCTGCCATCGCAGCAAAGAACGCATCGTATCCCAGAAGTGCTAAAGCCGTTGCCCCTACAAGAAGAGATCCAACACCAACGGTGAGTTTCTCTGTTGCAAAAGCGTAGCCAACTCCAAGAGCAAGTGCACAAGCGGTAACTGAAGTAGCCGCCTCCGTTGGTCCCGAGAGCAAATAAGCTGCTACACCCGTAACAAGTACTGAAGTAATAGCAGGACCAAACCATCCGTGCCCTTTTTTGCAATAGACAGCAATTACCATGCCATACGCAACCAAAGCTGCTCCAATAAAAGAAAGGAGTCCGGTAATTACTCCGCCAACAACGCAAAGAACAAAGCCTTGCTTGTAGGTTGGAGCTTCAAACGGACGCGGCTTGCCTCCGTTTTGGTTGCTTGGACCAGCAAAATTCTGTGGGCTACTCTCTGGGCGAGAATACCCTTCAGGTGCCTGAGGAA
>USKU01000050.1 GCA_900555335.1 uncultured Atopobium sp.
TTCAGGCTTAATGTTGTGCTGCTCCATAACACCATGAAGCACCTGCACAATACCTGCTGCGACACCCGCTTCAGCGGTGTGTGTGGTAGGTGTTTTAACCGTGCCGATAATTTCGTACGTATCATTATCGATGGCAACAGCATCAGTAAATGTTCCGCCAACGTCGATTCCAATACGAACTTTCACGTTTCCTCCTCGATTTACAGCAATCTATCAGCTGCAAAGATAAAACGAGGCGAGAAGACCACAACAAGAGGGTCTTCTCGCCCCAAGGTCAGAACTTAGAAGTACAGAACACCAGACAGAATTACACCAACGATGGAAACTGCCCAGAGGTAAGGAAGCATCTTACGAGTAACGGTGTTGACGTCAACCTCGCAGAAGTTTGCAGTCCAAACGTTCTGAGTGTTGGTTGGGTCGCCACCTGCCTGGATGCGCTCTGCAGACAGGAATGCACCCATGACAGCAAGAGGATTCAAGGTGTTCAGGCCAATGATTAGAGCTGCGATACCAGAACCAAGACCAAACATGTTCATAGGTCCACGATACAGAGCCAATGGCGAAAGAACCGCAAAGAAGATGATGTATGCAACAAGGTTCTGTGGCATGATGCCGAGCAGGAATGGGTTAAGAACTGCCTTAACCGTTGGGTTGGTAACTGCAAGGTAAAGAATACCAATGCCAACCATCAAGATAATTGCAGGACCAGCGTCGGTTACGCCGTCATAGCAAGTCTTTGCAAGAAGGTTCATTGCCTTGCTAAAGCTCTTGGAGGTAAACAGTAGGCACCACAGAATACCAACGGTAAATGCTGGGGTAACAGGAACCTTCAAGAAAGCAACAAGCACAATAGGAATCAGTGGAGTCAACATTGCAAGACCACCAGCAACACCGGTGAGCTGCTTGGAGTTGCTCTGCTCAGCAACTGGGGCGCTGAAGGCAAACTTAATGCCGTTACGCTTGAACTCAACAACAATCATGATCAAAGTAGCAATACCAGTTGCTACAGCTAGATAGACCTCAAAGCCCTGGACCTGAGCAATATCAAGGTTGAAGAGCTTAGCAAAGGTTGTCCAGTTTGCAATATTGAGTGCCAAGCCAGTGGTGAATGACATCAAGAAGATACATGCTGCACTAGCTGCGGGAACACCAACAGAAATCAAAATTGGCAGAACAATTGAGCCAACCATGATGATGGAACCCAAGCCAGAAAGTGTAGTAAAGAGAACAGCAACTGCAACAGACATAATCAAAGTGATTACCAGGGGCTTATCGCCACCAAGCTCTGCACTTTTCTTGATGATTGTCTCGGTAACACCAGTTTTGTTCATAAGCTGACCCAACCATGCGCCAAAAATAACAGCCATGATTGCAGCGCCCATGCGAACGGTACCAGCCTCAAATACTGATGTCAGCCAGCCAATTTCTTTTCCGTCACCATCTTTTCCAAACATTGGAACGCCTGCGATGACACAAATCAAAATGGCCATCAGTGGCAGGGCAAGCAGAGTTGGGATCTTCTTAGTCATCATCAATGCAGCTACAGCCACAAAGACCACGAGGATCAAAATACCCTGAACCATGTTTCCTCCTTAGGAACACATTGTTTGATAGCAAGTGCAGCTATCTCTCCTTCAAACAACCTACACGTACTTCTATAGGTGCATAAGCACCATGTTGACGACTTTGATGAGCAGACAAAGTCGAGAAACACCTTTGTTCCAGCGCAGCACATAGCGTACTACTTCCCCGCAAGTACCTTGCTGATTTCTTACGCAAGCCTTACCGATTTCTTGCACATGACCTGCGTAAGTCTTACCAAATACCTACGCCGAACTTACTGGATGCCAGCCAGAAACAAGTACTTGTTTCCAAAGCTGGACAGTTTCTGGACAAAGACACGCAAATCTTAAAGCAGAAACAGCATCTCTCAGTAAGTTTCTTGAAGTCATTCTTGTTACGATCAGTTTTGGAAATTCGTCAAACTGAGCAAATTTTTGCACCAAAAACGCGGGAGTGGACAATGCCTTATTTAGCGTATCTGTCTTAAGCGAAGAGATGGAAGTATCTTCTTCAGGTACAGATACAACTACAGCGTCAACAGAAAAAAGACTCTGAACGGCGCTTATAAGATTCATTAATGCATCAAGCTTCAAACCATCTGAGGTAACAAGCTGCTGAGTAATATCTGCATTTAGTCCTTCTTTCATTGGAAGAGGAGCGTTATCGCAAACAACTTGAGCCACAACTCGCGGTCCAAATGAAAGATGTAAGTACGAAGAAACGCCCTCAATGTTGTCCGTGCTCTCAACATGCGAAAGCACAAAATCACTCTGCTCAAACTGCTTCACCACTACCCTGAAGGTGCTCTTTAATGCTTGTACCAGAGAAATTGTTGCCGAATCATGGCCCGTTGAATACATGACGGAAAGCTCTGATTCCAGCACATCGCCTTCAAGCAAAACTCCAATTCCCTTAAGAATTGCGCCATCAACAATCAGCTCAGTAAGAGCAGCTTCAATCCCCTCAAGAAGGGTTTCTCCCGAAGGAGCTTCTTCTGACAGCGTGATGCGGGCGTGCTCGTTAAGAGTCATGTCCACGAGTATAAGTTCCTGACTCTGGCGAGAAACTCTGACGAGTCCCAAGAGGCCAAATTTTGGAGCAAGTTGCAGAAGTGTCTTTGATCTACCTGCAGTTACTACGCGTTCTGAACTTTCTTCAACCATTTTTGACTGAAGCAAGTCTTGGACAATAGTAGTAACGGTACTGGGAGAAAGAGATAATTCACGTGCCAATTCAACACGAGACAGAGCGTTTTTCTCGCACAGTGCTTGAATAACAGCGCGTTTATTGGAATATGCAATATCTTTAGTGCTGACAATTGACATACGTGTCCCCTCCTCTCCATTTCTGCCTGTACTACCTTATTTCGACTCTCGAAATAAGTCCATCAAACTGAGAAAGGAACGGGACTAACGGTATGAAATTATCGCCAAATGGTCATGCTGAACAATTTTGAAAACAGTGCCGATTCTTTACGCCAACTCTTCCAGAATACGACGCATTTCTTTCTGAACGCCCTGCTCGGTGTTAGGTGCAATGACCTTGGTGGCAATTGTCTTGAGCGCGTAGCGAGCGTTGTCCATAACGTACGCGGTGCCCGCATAACGCAGCATAGCGTAGTCGTTCATGGAGTCGCCAAAGACGGCAATCTGGTCGCGAGAAATGCCATAGTACCTGCGAATCTGCTCAAGTCCCGTAGCCTTGTTCACGCCACGAGGCACTACGTCAATCCAGGTCTCTCCAGAAGGCATGAACGAAAGCCTGTCGCCCATCTCGCGCTCAAGAATCATGGCCATGTCCATCGAGCGAGCCCTTGAATCGCAGCAAATAGCAGCCTTGATGATGCTGACGTCAGGTGAAGGCGGATCAAACACGCGCTCAGCATTTGGCAGGTCTTTGTCCAGCTCGCGCACAAACGAGCTCTGGTCATCCAGCAGATACGTGTGCGTGCGGTCATAAACAACCAGGTGAATGCAGTCAAACTCGGACGTTAACTCAAACAGCTTACGGATAGAAGCTGACGAGAAAACCTCGCGGTCGATGACTTCGTTCTCTACATAGACCTGCGTGCCTAGCGAGGCCACGTAGTCAATCTTGTCTGCAACCGGCTCAAACAACCAGCGCAGCGTATCGTAGCGACGACCGGAGCTTGCAACAAAGTGAACACCACGTTTGTACAGCTCTTCGATCAGCTCAAATGTCTCTGGCGGAACCTCGGAATTCTGGTCCAGCAGCGTACCGTCCATGTCCGATGCAATGAGTTTAATCATGCTAGTTCTCCATCATAAATCGGGGATTCTCCCCTGCTTTTGTTGCGCGCACCAGCTCGAGCAGGGCGTGCGCAACGCCGTCATCTGCAGATGCACCGACGTGATGCTTTGCTACCTGCTTGACCTCAGGAATTGCGTTTGCCACCGCCACCGAGTGCGGAACTTTACTTAAAATCTCAACGTCATTCTCGCCGTCTCCAAAAACAAGCACCTCTTCTGGAGAAATGCCTGTTCTTTCCAGGAGCGTTTCAAAGCCAGACAGTTTGGACACGCCCTTGGGAAGCACGTCAAACCACTGGGGAACTACCGACATGGTGTACACGTCTGGGCAGGCTGCGGCCACTTTCTGGCGACAGCGCTCCATGTCTTCCTCCGTGCCTGGACACGCAATTGTTGCGGCGACAAAATCGACGTCATCGGGGACTTGATCAACAATGCCCGAGACAAACACCAGTTTACGCTCGTAATCGGCAAGAATATCTTTGTCCAGCGGGCCGACAACATAGGCCGGGTTAAAAAGGTTAGTTTTCTCTGGATAGCAGACCAAGAACATGTTCTTCTCGTCAGCAAGAGCATCTGCGACGCCCTGCAACGTTTTGTGATCAAAGATGGAGAGCGAGATAGTCTTGCCTTTGTACAGCACGCGCTTGCCCGTGGACATGACGCCCGTTTGCATGCACGCCTCGTCAAGGCTGAAGAGGCGCATCAGCTCAACGTAATCTCGGCCGGTACAAGGGCCAAACGCGATGTCCGTTTCTTCCAGGAGCGTGTGAATAGCCTTGCGCGTGAAGTCCGACACGCGTCTGTTGCCAAAAGGCACCAGCGTGTTATCCATATCAGATAAAACAAGCTTAATCACAAACGTCCCCCGTTACTGCATGCTGCGTAGCTGGGCAAACGCGACGCGCGTCGCAGCCCAAGCGGACGCAGCTCTACGCCGAAGCAGCTTGAGCCGAAGCAGCTCCAAACTGCGGCGTTGCACTTCTACCTAGTTGAACTATGTGCCAAGACGTCAAAGCGATCAATCTTGAGCAACACTTGGTCTAGTCCAATCATACCCGAGAGACGCACCTTTGACGTGTCCGAAGTCCAAATTAGAAGATCTCTAAATCCCGAACCTCGACGGCCGCCAACCCACTCCATACGCTTAATGTCCTGGTAATTGATGGTAATCTCGTGTCCAAGGAACGGGACCATAACCATCTCATCGTCAAACAGCGAGACTTTGTAGCGACTCAAGATGTACCACGCCATAAACATGACAACCGAGAAGGACGCAAAAAACGCCATAACAATGTCTGGGTTTGGTGTGAACACGTTAACGTAGCAGAGCCAGCCGAGAATAACTGCGATTGCACTAACAAATGCCATGTCAATAATGAGCGAACGTGTAAGCGCGGCAGGAGTCACGTAGGTATCGTGGTGGCTGTGGCGGCGCTCGGAAATTCCAACGTTTCCCGAGTGCTCTAAAACCGCAGCTACGACGGGTGCCGCAACGACAACAATTCCAAAAAACACTGCGAGCATTGCGACCTCCCTTACTCCGTGAAAAAAGAACAATGACCCTTCATAATTATGCTACGCCCCTGCTCACCATTTTGTTGACAAGGTTGAGCGGGGGCGTAGACGGTAGAAATCTAGCTATGAATGGCAAAGCTGCACGTCAAACGGTCGTGCGCGGCGCGGCGGCGCGGTCAGCGCAGGTGCAGCGGCGTGGCGGCTCGCGTGCGATGCGGGTACGACGGCGCTAGCTGCGAGCGGCGAACTTGGCGACGAGCTTCTCCAGAAGATCAACGGTAACCTCAAGGCTTGGCACGGGGACAAACTCACGCACGGAGTGGGCGTTATATCCGCCGGTAGCAATGTTGGGGCATGGCAGTCCGCGGAAGGTGAGCTGGGCACCATCGGTACCGCCACGAGCGGCAACTGGCTTAGGCTCAATGCCAACCTCACGATTTGCCTCAAGCGCATAATCAATCAGGAACTCGTAGCCGTCGAACTTCTCGGCCATGTTGCGATACTCCTGGTGAATCTCAACGCGGACGGTATTCTCGCCATAGCGCTTGTTCAAGAACGTGGCGATATCCTGCAGGACCTGCTGGCGGTTGGCAAAGATCTGGGCGTCGTGGTCGCGGACGATGTAGCTGAGCTTGACCTCGGACGCGGAGCCCTCGATGGCGATTGGGTGATAGAAGCCCTCGTAACCCTCGGTGTGCTCAGGACGCTCAAAGGCCGGGACCATCTGCTGGAACTCGGAAGCCACGGTGATCGCGTTAATCATGACGTCCTTGGCGCTACCGGGGTGCACCATGACACCCTTGAAGTAGACGTCGGCGTGAGCTGCGTTGAAGCACTCGTAATTAAACTCGCCGAGAGCCTCGCCATCGACGGTGTAGCCGTAAGCTGCGCCGAGTTTATCCAGGTCAAGCAGGCTTGCACCGTGACCGATCTCCTCGTCAGGAACAAACGCAATCTTGAGCGTAGGATGAGCGAGCTCAGGGTTGTCGCCCAGGCGCTTGAGCAGGGCGCAAATCTCAGCCACACCGGCCTTATCGTCAGCGGAAAGCAGCGTGGAGCCGTCGGAGCAAATGATGTCCATGCCCACGAAATCCTTGAGGTCAGGGACCTGCTCCTGGGTGGTAGCGATGGTCTTGCCGTTGACGACGCCGGCGACCAGGTCACCGCCCTCGTAGTGGACGACGTGCGGCTTGATGCCCGAGGCAGGCGCGTCGATGACGGAGTCCAGGTGCGAGCAAAGCATCAGCGCGGGAGCTGACTCGGCGCCCTTGGATGCGGCAAAGGTGCCGGTGACGTAGGCGTGCTCGTCGACGGTGACGTCGGTGCAGCCCAGCGCCTTGAGCTCTTCGCCCAGGTAGCGGGCCATCTCGTGCTGAGCAGGCGTGGAAGGGGTGACGGTGTCGTTGTCGGGGTTGGACTGGGAGTCAACCTGCACGTAGCGCATGAAGCGCTCGGCGACATCGGGGAGCTGGTTAGGCATGGTTTCAGGCATAGGTATCCTTTCTGGTTCGAGCAAGGCCGGCGCGTGGGCGGGCAGCGCGGGCGTTAAACAGCCTTGCTGTGTGCGTTGGATGTTGTATGCATTTACTGTACCGCAACTCAAAAAGAATTAAACCTACCTGCACGAACTTTGCGCGCACATGCCATAATAATTGCAAGAAATGCGAAAGACGGAGCGCTATGACAAACGACTTTTGGACGCCACAATTTCACCTCTTCCCACCTCAGGGTTGGATGAATGATCCCAACGGACTTTGTCAGTTTAAGTCCGTCTACCACGCGTTTTACCAGTACACTCCCGAGTGGCCTGCCAACGAGCTGCGTTACTGGGGACATGCTGTGAGCAAGGATTTGCTCTCTTGGGAGACTCTACCTATTGCGATTTCTCCAGACGCAGCTTTCGATAAGGACGGCGTGTTTTCGGGTTCGGCCTGGATTGAAACGCGCAACACTGCGGCCGACGGCTGCGGTCACGGCGACTGCGGTCACGGCGTCGACGCTGCGGGCGAGGTCATGCGGCTCTTCTACACCGGCAACGTTATGGACGAAACGCACCCAGAAGCCGACGGCATTGACGTCGGTCGAGAAGCCTATGAGATCATGGTGACCTCTAAAGATGGACGGAGTTTCTCGCCAAAGCGCGTTGTTTTGAAGCCGGCCGACTACCCCAATACCTGCACAAACCACGTGCGCGACCCGAAGGTTTGGGAGCAAGACGGGGTTCTCCGCATGCTGTTAGGTGCTCGCGAGAGGGACACTGCGGCTGGTCCCGCGAAATCCGCAGATGAACGCTGCGATTCGGGAGCGGTGTTGATTTACGACTCCAGTGATTGTGGCGAGTCGTGGACGCTCCACTCGGTTATACGCGGGGCTAACGACCTGGGTCATCGTGAGGCGTTTGGCTACATGTGGGAATGCCCTTTTTTGGTGCAGCTAGATGACCAGGAGTTTCTATCTGTGTGTCCACAGGGATTGAGAGAAGGCGCTGGTACGGAGCCAAGTGCCGATACGGAGTCAAGCGCAGATGCGTCCAAGGGATCGCACTTGACCGATTCCGCTAACTTGCAAGAAAACACTTCAAGCGAGCCTCTCGACAAATGGCAAAATATCTGGCAGTCGGGCTATTTTCCGCTTCCAGGAAGTCAAAAGCTTATCAATGTTGAAACTGTTTCTACCGATAACTTTGTGCTCTGGGATCACGGTTTTGACTTCTACGCACCTCAAACGTTCGTCGACGAGTCTGGGCGTACTATTTTGATTGGATGGATGGGCATCATTGATCCGACTTACCATAGTTATCCTGAAGGTATTGGTTTCTGCCACAACCTTACTCTGCCGCGAGAACTTTCGCTGTATGATGACGATGTTATCCTGCAACAACCAGTTAAAGAGCTTGATGCAAGACGACGTGAATGCACGGAATTCGACGCTGACGGCTTCGTCGAAATAAGTCAACAATCTGCGGATATTGAGATCTCTGGCATCTCTGGAGACGGAACGCTTGTCCTCAACGATGCGCTTGTGCTTTCTTACTCCAAGGGCATTTTTACCTTGCAATTCATTGACAAGGACACCGCCGCAGGCAGAACTCAACGCTCTATTGAGCTAAAGCAGCTTTCTGACCTTCGTGTTATTGTCGACGGCTCTACCGTGGAGATTTACCTGAACGACGGTCGCGTAGTTTTCTCGACGCGATGGTTCCCTGCGTCCGAGCATCTGACGTTGAGCAGCACTTTTGTTGCTGCTGACTCGAGAGCATACAGTTTAGTCGCGTAATTCAGTGGATTTGCTTGGTGTAGTCTTGCTCCGACACCAAAGGAACACTAGTTGTTGTCGCGGATTGACGCCGTTATGCACGATATTGCATATTTCATGCGTTTTATAAGCAAAATTTTCACAGAACTTGGAAAATTACGATTTTTGAGAGCCAAAGCGGTAAAAAACCCGTTTAGTTGGGGATCGAGGAATTTAATTCAACTTTTTATATTTACGTTTGACCAGGAAAGGCGAAATAGTTTTAACTATTTCTTTTACTAATTGAGTCAA
>USKU01000051.1 GCA_900555335.1 uncultured Atopobium sp.
CGGCCTCGCAGTCAGGCTTAGAGCCGGGTTCGGAGTCAGGTTTGGAGCCGAGCTTGAAGTCGCGCTTTCCCGAGCTGCGCCTGGGACCTTTCCAGGGAAAGGTTGCCTGCGTGCGCATTCCTTTTGGACGGGGAGTGTGCGGAACGGCCGCAGCGACAAAGACAAGTCAGTTGGTAGAAGACGTGCATCAGTTCCCCGGGCACATTGCATGCGACTCTGCATCTAACTCCGAGGTGGTTGTTCCTATCTTCAAGGGTGAGCAGGTAGTTGGCGTGCTGGACATTGATAGTCCAAGCGTGGCAAGATTCACCCAGGAAGACCTTGAAGGTCTTGAGCAGCTGGTAAAAGCGCTTGAGGGCTGTGCGAATTTCTCGGACTTCTGCTAAATACGACTACAGAACTAACATTTGGGTACACGAATCATGTACGGGCAGATTTGCTCGTGCATGATTTTTATTTACACAGCATTCGCGGAGAGGTCTGCTTATGAAGAAGATTGTATTTATCATCGGTTCTGGCCGTAAGAATTCGTTCAATAAGACGCTGAGCCAGGTTGCGGCAAAGGCACTCGAAGGCAAGGCGGAGATTGAGGTCGTTGACGTTTTAGATGTCCCTCTGCTCAACCAGGACGAGGAATTCCCAGCTCCTGAAGGTGTCCAAAAGGTTAGGGATGCCGTCATGGCTGCCGACGGCGTGTGGCTCTTTACCCCGGAGTATAACTACAGCATTCCCGGCACCGTCAAGAACATGCTGGACTGGCTGAGTCGTCCGCTTACTTCCGATTACGAGAAGAAGTCCGAGACCGCCATTGCTGGCAAGGTTGTCACTGCAAGTGGCGTTGGCGGCCGAAACAAGACTGCAGGATCGCTCGCCGTGGTTAAGCAGCAATTCCTGGCCCTTCGCACCAAGCCGGTTGAGCCGTTCAATGGCTTCTCGCTTCCTGTTACCGCTTGGACTGAGGGAACTTGGGAGCCAGAACCCGAGGTTCACGAGGCAATTGCCCAGCAAGCAGAGGATTTTCTCGCCGCACTGTAAGTTGCGCGTCTAGCGAACGCGACCACATGCTCGCGACCGCCCACATAGCGCCCGGTGCGCCTGATTTCTTCAAAGAATCTGTAACTTTTGCCTAAATACGTAAAAGAAACTGTGGATTTGCCTGATTTCATCAAAGAATCTGTGCCTCAAATACAGATTCTTTGCACTTTTCAGGCTCGCGTGGCGCATCTGGCGAGAAACCCGCGCAGCTCGAAGCTCGCATGGCGCACCCGCCGAGAAACCCGTGCGCTCGAAAGCCCAGCGCACTCACAAAAAGAGCCCGGATGCCGCGCAATAGCATCCGGGCTTTGGTGTGTCTAGACGGAGGAGAGGGCCGTTGCTAGACAAGATGTGTATCGTACCTTGTTCGTGTACTGCGTTTATTCCCGCTTTGCAGCTTGTTTACACGAGCTTTACTTACCAACAAACTCCGAAATAGTCTTATACAAGTCGCTTGCCTGGAAGTCCTTGATAACCTTGGAATCTTTCCTCTGGTTGCAGACCTCAAGAAGTGCCTTCAGGGAAGCCTTATCGGGGTCAGTCTGATAATCTGCTTCGGCCTGAATGAGCTTGTACTTGGCAATGACCATGTCCATAAGCTTGGCGTTGTTGCCCTCGGCGTTTGCGTCGTCGAGGCCGTCAAATGCCAGCGTAGACACAACACCGTAGCCGCCGGTCAGGAAGTGGTTGCCCACAAAGTCGTTAGGGTTAACCTTGTTGTCGATGACAGGCGAGTTCTTGGTATTGGTGAGCAGCACCAAGCTGGTGTTGTTGTAGACGTCGATGACGGTAAGTGTGCCGGTCCAGCCGGTGTGGCCAACAGTTTCAGCGTTTGCAATTGGCGAGAAGGCCCACTGGTAGCCAATGTGACCCTTACGCCTCCAGCCCAAACCGTAGGTGACGTTGGTGTCCTTTGGCTTGATGAACTGGTCGTGAACGTCCTCGCTGAAGAGCATAGTGTTGCCGTAGCCACCACGGTTCATGACAGTCTGGACAAGAACGGCCAGGTCAGAAGCGTTTGCAAATAGGCCAGCGTGACCAGAGATGCCACCCATGGCATAGTAGGCCTTCTCGTCATGGACCGTACCCTGAATGGTGTCTGTACGCATGTTGTCAAAGGTAATCAGGCCGTCGCGGGTGTTGCCGTTAAGCTCGGTAGCTGCGATTCCGTCAGCCTTAAAGCCGTTGTCCAGTGGGTTGAACGTGACGTTCTTGAGTCCCAGTGGCTCATAGAGAGCTTCCTTAACGTACTGGTCAAGGCGCTTGCTGGTGATCTTCTCGATGATAAAACCAAGAAGCATGTAGTCTACGTCGGAATAGGCAGTCTTAGTACCTGGGACGTACTGCAGAGGGGTCTCGATGATCTTCTGCAGAATCTCATCGCGATTCTGAGAGTACAGCTTCTGGTTTGCGTTTGGCTGGGGATCGTCAGGCTTCTCTGGATTGTAGTTGCGGTTGTGATACTGAGGATCTGGTGGGAATCCAGCCTGGTGCTCTAGGATCTCACGAACGGTGAGGTCATTCTTGCCCAGGATCTTATCGCCCTCCTGGTCCTTGAAGTCTGGAATGTACTCCTGAACCTTCTTGGAGACGTCCAGCTGTCCGTCGGTGACCAGCTTCTCAATTGCCAGGTTAGTGGCATACATCTTTGTGTTAGAAGCCAGGTCATAGAGGGTATTGTCGTCAACAGCCTTGCCATCTTTGATGCGAGAGCCGTCCTTGTTGTAAGAATTGACGTTACCGTAGTTGGTCTTCTTGATAATCTTGCCGTACCTGGTAACAACCAGCTGAGCAGAGGTAAAGCCGTTAGCAATCTCTGCGTTGATGATCTGGTCAATCAGCTTGAAGTTGTCGTTGTCGGCGTAGTCTTTGGTACCGTCAATAAGGGTTGGATAGCCAATCTTGACCTCGAAGGTAGCCTGAGTCTCTTTGACGGTGCTGACCTGCAAGCGGTTATCGCCGTTGACGGTTACGTCGGAGATGTCAATCTGGTTCCAGGAAGAGCCGTCAAGCTTGTCGGTTGGTACCTGGTGGCCGTTTACAAAGAGCGCAAAGCTCTGTGGCTCGGAGCTCTTTACATAAACGGTGCCCTGACCAGCAAAGCAAACAAAGCTGTTGAGCTGGTTAGTAACAAGGGAATCGTCAAAGGCCTCGTTGTCGTTAAGAACAGGGAAGACCTTCTCGTACTGGAAGGTTCCGTCTACAGAGTCAACCTTCTTTGCGGTTCCCTTAGCAGCAGTTGCGCCACCCTTTGTCTGGCAGGCGGTAAGGCCAAGACCTGCTAGAGCAGCTAGACCAAGAGCACTTCTGCTGAGGAATTGTCTTCTGGTCTGTCCAGCAGGGGAGCCTGCGTTGGATGAATGCTCAGAGTGAGCGTTTTGATTCTGGTGCAAATCTTCGTTGGTGCGCATATTGTCTCCTTCGGTTTTGCCTTAGGTGAAACACCTGCTATCTCAATTGGCTGAGATAATTTGCGCTTATGATGACGTGCGTTCCATCAAAATTGCAGCTAGTTTGCTCAAGTTGAAATAATGGGTACGTTAACGTACTGCGAGTGGTATCAAAAAAGCTGTCAATGGTATCTAAATTTGAATTTTTTAGGCAAAAATGAAATATTTTAATCAGGTTTCACGTGGTCAAATGTCTACTAGGTAGTAAAAGTTTTTATGAAGTGATAGTAACGTACCTAACATAAAGCAAGGTTTTTGCGACAATTGTCCCTGCATTACGCTGGGAAAACATGAATGGTCGTGCATACAATGCAAACAGAATGCATTTACGCTTGCACACGCAATACTACCGTTTACGGCACTGCCTACTTTACAGATGAAATTTTTATGGCATCGTGAAACAATATAGTCAAACGTTTTAGTCAACTGGACGGCCGGAGGTGATTGCGTGAGAGGTGTTCGTCTACGTCTGGAAGAGTATCGCAAGAATGCTAGTTCAGCTGAACGCGATATTGTTGACTATATCCTGTCAGATCCAGAGGCGGCAGTTGGTCAATCAATCCATAAACTAGCAGCTCAAACGTATACATCTGCATCAACGGTTGTCAGACTTTGCAAGAAGCTTGGCTGCGGTGGCTATAAAGAGTTCCAGCAGGCACTTATTTACGAGCTGGCAGTAAGTAACAAAAGCAACGATATTGCTGTCGGTGGCGTTATCGCAGGTGACACCACTGATGTGATTATCGAAAAAGTTACGGCAAAGAACATTTCTTCGCTGGAGCTTACCAGGCAATTGCTTGACGCTCAGGTTGTTGACTCAGTTGTTTCACTTATGATGCAAGCCCATTCCATCTGCCTCTTTGGCATGGGAGCTTCGCTTCTGGTTGCAAGAGATCTGCAGCTCAAACTTATGCGCCTCAACATTACCTGCAACTTGAATGATGACTATCATTCGCAGCTGCTCTACGCCAAAAACATGGGGCGAGAAGATCTTGCTATTGTGGTTAGCTACTCTGGCCTTACGCGCGAAGCCATTGAGTGTGCGTGGATTGCAAAGGCAAACGGTGCCAAGGTGGTCTCCATCACTCGCGGCGGCATTGATTCAGAGCTCATTCACCGCTCCGACTACGTTTTGGGTGTTGCAGAGACTGAGCACATCATGAGAAGCGGCGCCATGTCTTCAAGAATTGCCCAGCTCAACGTTGTAGATGCGCTCTTTGCAGCCTATGTAAATAGAAATTACGAGAAGAGCGTTAAGCGTTTCTCGACAAACTATATTGGCAAGCTGGATTCGGCTGAGCGTGTAGCCACGTTGTCATCTGATCAAGATTTGCCTGGTATAGCCAACGACGTAATTGCGTAAAAATCACAACACAGAAGGTGAAAACGTGATTGATTTAACAAAGCTTGTCACCGAGACTAGAAACCCCAACACCATGGACCTGGATCAGATGACCCCGCTTGAGCTGGTCACTGTCATGAACCAGGAAGACCTGAGCGTGGTAGCTGGTGTAAAAGAGGTTCTTCCGCAGGTAGCACAGGCAATCGAGTGGGCAGTTTCCTCGCTAGAAGCTGGCGGCAGAATCGTCTATTTTGGCGCTGGAACCTCAGGCCGTCTGGGTGTTTTAGACGCGGTTGAGTGTCCGCCTACTTTTGGCGTTTCTCCTGACGAGGTTGTTGGTCTTATCGCCGGTGGCGAGAAGGCCTTTGTACGTGCAGTTGAAGGCGCGGAAGATTCTCTTGAGCTTTGCGAAGAAGAGTTCAAGAAGATTGGCCTGAACAAGAACGACATTGCTATTGGAATTGCAGCTAGTGGCCGTACTCCTTACGTTATTGGTGGCCTGCGCTATGCTCGCTCTTTGGGCTGCAAGACCGTTGCTATTGCCTGCAATAAGGGTTCTGAGGTGGGCAAAGAGGCAGAACTTGCTATTGAGCCTTCCTGCGGTCCTGAGGTTCTTACAGGTTCCACGCGCCTTAAGTCTGGTACCGCTCAGAAGATGATTCTAAACATGATTTCAACCGGTTCTATGGTTGGTGTGGGCAAGGCATATCAGAATCTTATGGTTGATGTGCAGCAGACCAATAAGAAACTGGTAGTTCGCGCGCAGAACATCACCATGGCAGCAACTGGTTGCACCCGTGAAGAGGCAGCTCAGGCTCTTGAGCAGGCTGATGGTAATGCAAAGCTTGCTATTGTCATGCTGCTGACTCAGATGCCTGTTGACGAGGCAAAAGCTAAGCTTGAGGCAGCCCATGGCCATGTCAGAGGTGCACTGTAGTATCCACTGTAGTAACAAATGACACACGCGTAAGCATTTTGTTTCAGTTACATCGGTCAGTGGTATCAGCATGACGCGCAAGTGGTCAGCAAGTTTTGAAAAACGCTCAGTTTACCTGCAGTAACAGGGCGTTCAAATTAGGTCAAAACATGAAACAATGAACCACAGGTATGGATTGTTGTACCGATAAGTTCATTTTTTAT
Source organism: uncultured Atopobium sp. (assembly GCA_900555335.1). Taxonomy (GTDB): domain Bacteria; phylum Actinomycetota; class Coriobacteriia; order Coriobacteriales; family Atopobiaceae; genus Lancefieldella. The sequence goes on from USKU01000051.1 coordinate 5,968, forward strand.
GTATTCTTGATAGGTATTTGTTGCAACATCGCAACGAGAGAAAGAAGGAAAGTATGGATTACACCAAGCTTTCAGAACAGATTCTTGCTGCCGTCGGTGGCAAAGAAAATGTTCAGAGCAACATGGTCTGCATGACCAGGCTCCGCATTAAGACCGCAGATCCTTCAAAGGTTGACTCCGAGGCCATCAAGGCTATCGACGGTGTCATGGGTCTGGTCGAGGATGCAGAGTACCTTGAGGTTGTTCTTGGTCCTGGCGTTGTCAACAAGGTTATTGTTGAGTTCTCCAAGCTCACCGGCGTAGCTGCTGGCGATGCATCTGAGGACGACGTTGTTTCCGCAGCTAAGGACAACAAGGCAGCTCAGAAGGCTAAGTACGAGAACAAGCCTGTTCAGCGCTTCCTCAAGAAGATTGCTAACATCTTTGTTCCACTGCTTCCTGGCATCATTTCTGCAGGTCTGATCAACGGTATCATCAACGTTATCAACTTCTCCACTGGTAAGGCTTTTGCTAACGAGTGGTGGTTCGCAGCTATCTGGACCATGGGCTGGGCACTTTTCGCTTACCTGCCAGTTCTCGCTGGCGAGAACGCTGCCAAGGAGTTTGGCGGTTCTCGCGTTCTTGGTGCTATGGCCGGTGCACTCTCCATTGCTAACGCTGGTATGCCTCTTCTTGCTTCCAAGACTGTTGACGGCGTTGCAACTCGTCTGGTTCACCTTCCATTCAGTCTCCCAACTGTTGCTTTCAAGGAGGGCGCATTTATCGTCGCTTCCTCTGACCTGTTCAACGCAGCAGCAGGCGGCATGATTGGTGCAATCATCTGTGCAATCTTCTTCGCATTCCTGGAGAAGAACCTGCACAAGGTTATGCCAAGCGTTCTTGACACCTTCTTGACTCCACTTTGCACCGTCATCATCGGTGTCATTGGCTCTGTCCTGATTCTTCAGCCTGCAGGCGCATGGCTCACTCAGGCAATCTTCTTTGTCCTTCAGTTCTTCTATGACAAGCTTGGCGTCTTTGGTGCTTACCTGCTTGGTTCTACCTTCCTGCCACTGGTTTCCGTTGGTCTTCACCAGGCACTTACCCCAATCCACGTTATGCTTAACAACCCAGAGGGCCCAACTCAGGGCATCAACTACCTGCTTCCTCTGCTGATGATGGCAGGCGGCGGCCAGGTTGGTGCTGGTCTTGCAATCCTCTTCAAGACCAAGAACAAGCGCGTCAAGAAGTACCTCACCGAGTCCATCCCAGTTGGTATGCTCGGCATTGGCGAGCCTCTTATGTACGCAGTTACCCTGCCTCTTGGTAAGCCATTCATCACCGCATGCCTTGGCTCCGGTATTGGCTCCGTAGTTGCTTACCTCTTCCACCTTGGTACCGTTTCCCAGGGCGTCTCCGGCCTCTTTGGTCTGCTGATTGTCCAGCCTGGTAACCAGGTCTTCTACCTGCTTGCAATGCTTCTTGCTTACGCTGCAGGATTTGCACTTACTTGGTTCTTCGGCGTTGACGAGGATCGTATTAACGACGTCTTCGGCGAGTAAAAACCACACGTTCTAGGAACGTTTATCCCTCTTCTTAGGTATCCTAGGAAGAGGGATTTTTCTTCTCGCCCGGCGTTCTGGCTGGCCGTCCGTCGGTCTTCTCGCCAGGCGAGAAACCCGTCTTCTAGAAGCGTTTGCAATTTACTTGGAGGATTTATGCGCACCGGAATTTCACTGTATTTTGCCAGTGGATATGAAGCTAATGCTGAGGTTGTAGCAAAAGCGCAGGCAGCCGGATGCCACTACGCCTTTACTTCTCTCCAGATTCCCGAGGAAGAGGGAATTGATTATCGCACTGAGGCTCGTAGGCTTTTGGAGCTTTGCAGGAAGGCGGAGATTAACCTCATTGCTGATGTTTCTCCTGCTACTCTTTCCAAACTTGGCGTTCAGAAGTTTGACGAGCTTGCGGAGCTGGGCATTACGTATGTGCGTCTTGACTTTGGGTTTGACGCGGCGGAGACCGTAGAGCTTTCTCGCAAGTTCCACGTAGTTTTTAACGCTTCAACTATCACTAAGGACGACATTTCCGCATGGCAAGCGGCTGGTGCCGACTTCACTCGTTTTGCTGCCTGCCCCAATTACTATCCCAAGAGCTACACGGGCCTTTCGCTGGAGCGCGTCGCACAGATTAACGCATGCCTTTCGGCGCTCGGATTCCAGATTTTCTCGTTTGTACCTGGCGAGAGTTTCCGCGGTCCTCTTTATGAGGGACTGCCAACTGTCGAGGAACACCGTGGACTTTCGGGCGATGCGCTTATTCAGGCGATGCTTGCTCTCTACGACGCTGACTCTGACGTGGTGCTTATTGGCGACCCAGATGTTACTGAGGCTACGTGGAAGCGCATTGGTCAGCTTGAGCAAAACTGCATTGAGCTAAAGACGGAACTCAAGCCTGAATTTGAGTATCTCTACGATCGACTTCAGACCGATCGACCTGATTCCAGCTCGTATATTATCCGCTCGCAGGAGTCCAGGCTGTGGAAAGACGCTCCCGTATACGACGCAAAGCCTTCTACCTGGGAAACTGTTGCTACTGGCGCCATCTTGGTGAGCAGTAAAGCATATGGTCGCTATGCGGGCGAGCTTTCGATTGCTCGAGGTCTTTTGGAGCTTGATACTCGCGACAACGTTGAAGGAAGTATCTGCGAAGAAGATCGCGCTTTCTTGCCGTACATACACTCAG
>USKU01000052.1 GCA_900555335.1 uncultured Atopobium sp.
TTATTTGCTCGCACGCCTCAGGTTCAAAGATTTTTTTGGTCACTCATCCAGATCTGAATGAGCTCTTTGGCACAGAGCTACTTACCTCGTTGGAATCAGCTGGCTACTCTGTTACCACTGCCACAGTGTCCACAGGTGAGCACGCAAAATCATTTGAGTCGTATCAAAAGCTGGTAAGCATTCTTGCAGAACATCGTTTTACACGAGAAGACATTGTGGTTGGCCTTGGCGGTGGAGTCATCGGAGACCTTGCGGGATTTGTTGCGGCTACCTACATGCGAGGTTGTGCGCTCGTACACATCCCCACCTCGCTTTTGGCGATGATTGACTCTTCAATTGGTGGAAAGACCGCCATTGACCTGCCCTTTGGCAAAAATCTAGTTGGAGCCTTCTATAACCCTAGGGCGGTTATTGTTGACCTTGAGCTGCTGAATTCTATCCCTGCACCACTTTTGCAGGATAGCTGCGGAGAGCTCATTAAATACGGTGTACTTTCGGGATATGAGCTCTTCAATAAAATCTCTTTGGCGAGAAACCCCGTGCAGGTCATCGATGTATCGTGTAGACAAGAGCTTATTCAAGCGTGCATTGAAATAAAGAAATCGGTTGTTGAAGCAGACTTCAAAGAAGCAGGATCAAGAAAACTGCTCAACCTTGGGCATACACTTGGCCATGCTATTGAGACGCTTAGCAACTTTGAGCTTGGACACGGTTCCTGTGTTGCTGCTGGAATGGCCATGATGGCAAAAGCCTGTTCCAAGCTTGGTCTTTGTTCTGTTGAAGACGCAGAGAGCATCACCATGCTCTCACAAGCTTATGAGCTTCCTACCAGCACGTCATTTGATGTAGAAGAGCTTTATTCTGCTGCACTTCATGACAAGAAAAGCCATGCGGATTCTATTGATGTGGCACTTATCTACGGTATTGGTGATGTACGCATTGAACGCAAGTCATTTGCAGAGCTTAAACAACTTATTGAGTTGGCAAAAGAAGACTAACGTCCTAGACGCTCTAGCTCTTCTGCAAGCTTGCGTACTGACTGTTTTAGAGCGGTTTTATCTTCAGCTAAGATGTCATTTTTGTTGAAGATGCCATTAGCAGTTCCTACATAGGAGTATCCACCAGCAAATACTTCAGCAATATTGTCTGTTGTAACGCCGCCAACTGCCATAAGAGGCAAGTTTCCTAGAGGCTCACATACCTTCTTAGCATACCCATAGCTAACCTCATTTGCTGGGAATACTTTGACAATGTCAGCACCAAGGGCAAATGCATGAGCAATCTCTGTTGGCGTAAACGCTCCCGGAACGCTCAAGATCTCATGCTCTTTGCAGTAGTCAAACATCTCTTCAGTGAGCAGCGTTGGTGCTAAAACAAACGTAGCGCCCGCTTTATGGGCTGTCCGCAAATCTTCAAAAGTAAGCACCGTACCAGCGCCAATATTGATATCAGAACCATATTCACTTGATAGTTTCTGAATCAACACAGCAGCTTCTGGCGTGTTCATAGTTACTTCAACGTTGTGTACAGGAGAATCAACAAGAACCTCAACTACAGCTTTAACCTGATTGTATGTATAACCACGTAAAACCTGAGTTACAGCACTAAAAGGCTTATTCACTTGTTTCCTCCTTTAATCTTCAAACATTTTAACCATATCCTTCTCTGACACTCAACTGCGGTATTCTTACATCAAGCAAGTAGATACGGAGCGTACACAGTATGGATGTTTCAATAACTCCTCATGATTTATTTGGAACGGTAGAGGCAATCCCGTCCAAATCATGCGCTCATCGCGCGCTTATCTGCGCTTCATTTGCAAACGGTACTACTAACATTACCTGTCCTTACATCTCAGAGGACATTCAAGTAACCGTTGATTGTCTTAAAGCTTTGGGTACAACCATTGCTAGAACCAAACAGGGATTTAGAGTTGTTCCTGCAAAGGGTCAGAATCGTCCCCAAAGTGTAAAGCTCAACTGTAAAGAATCTGGCACCACGCTCAGGTTTTTACTCCCCCTTCTGGGCGCGCTGAACATAAACGCCACAATTTCTGCAGAAGGAAGACTCTTCTCACGACCTCTTGATCCGCTTATATCAGAGCTTTCTGCTCATGGCATGTCTTTTACCTGGCAGGGCGAGAAGTTCCTTGAGGTTTCAGGTCAGCTTACGAGTGGTTCGTTTGAGCTACCAGGAGATATTTCTTCTCAATTTATTTCTGGACTTTTGCTGTCTTTACCTTTGTTGAGCAGCTCTTCGACTATTCAGATTACAGGACTTATCCAGTCAAAAGACTATTTGGCTATAACCGAACAAGTCATGCAAGATTTTGGCATTACCACCACGTTTGACGCCTCAAGTACCACCTATACCATTGAACCGCAACACTACGTTTGTCCAGGCGTTTATTCAATTGAGGGAGATTGGTCAAACGCCGCTCCGTGGCTTGCTGCAGGCGCCATCGGTCAAGGCATAGAGGTCACAGGACTCTCGATGCAAAGTGTCCAGGGAGACAGAGCTATCTTGGCTGCGTTATCGCTTGTGGGTGCTCGAGTTTCTCGCCAGCAAAAAGGCGCAGCATGTATGATGGATCACCTGCGTCCGTTTACTATTTCTGTATCCGAAGTGTGTGACCTTGCTCCCGTACTTGCTGCACTATCTGCGTTTATTCCTGGGACTAGCAAGCTTACCGATATTCAACGCTTACGCCTTAAAGAGTCCGACCGCGTCCAAAGCATCTGCAGCACTCTGAGAGCATTTGGTGTGGACGCAGCCCTTTCTGAAGATCAAACAGCGCTGGTCATCACCGGAGGAAAACAGCCCGCTAGCTGCATTGTAGACTCGTGCAATGATCATCGCATTGTGATGATGGCAACTATTTTGGCTTCGTATGCAACGGGTCCTGTTGTCATCACCCGCGCCGAAGCAATCAATAAGTCGTATCCGCTTTTCTTTGAGCACTTTAAGCAGCTTGGTGGCGTCTGCCACAGTATGGAGTCATAAATGATGACCTCAACTTTTGGAACAACAGTAAAAGTGTCTATTTTTGGCGAATCCCATGCTCCAAAAATCGGCTGCACCATTGAAGGCCTACCTGCTGGTTTTGTGGTTGACTTAGCAGCCCTCAAAACATTCCTTCAAAGAAGATCTCCATCGCATCCTTGGGATACCCCGCGTAAAGAGACTGACGACCCGCAGTTTATCTCCGGAATTTCAGCAGAGGGCATCCTAGATGGCTCCCCACTCACAGTGGAGCTGCCTAACACAAACGTTCGACCACAAGATTACGCAGCTACAAAGCTTGTCCCACGACCAGGACATGCTGATTTTTCTGCCTGGGCAAAATGGGGGGACTCCTACAAACAAACGGGTGGAGGACATTTTTCTGCTCGCCTAACAGCCCCTCTTTGCATTGCAGGAGGCATAGCGCTCCAGATTTTACGTGCTCAAGGTATCTCCATTGCGGCTCATGTTCTCAAAATAAAGGACATCAACGATACTCCCCTTGAGCTTGTAGACAACTCTCTTGAGGCCAATAAACAGCTTGCTCTCCAAATGGGTCAACTGCTACAAGCTGATCCTCAAGAGCTTCCTTTCCTTGATGCTCAAGCTGGCGAGAAAACCCGTGTACTCCTCACAGAATTGCGCTCTGAGAAAAATACCGTTGGCGGCATCATAGAATGCGTGGCAACGGGCGTTCCTGCAGGTATTGGATGCCCTCATTTCCATGGGCTTGAAAATACTATCTCCGCTGCAGTTTTTGGTGTTCCTGCTGTTAAAGCCATAGAATTTGGTAGCGGTATGGATGTTGCCAATTTACTTGGCTCTGAGAATAACGATGCCTACGAAGTGCGTAACGGCTTCGTAGTACCAACCACCAATCATGCTGGAGGCATTCTGGGCGGCATTTCAACTGGAGCTCCTATCTGGTTTAAATGCGCACTAAAACCTATCTCGAGCATTGGGCTTCCACAACATTCAGTTAATCTTCAGACTATGGAACCAGAGCAGCTTGTGGTTCAAGGCAGACATGATGTAACTGCAGTTTTACGCGCCGTTCCCTGCATTGAAAGCGCGTTTGCCCTAGCTCTTCTCGATACTTTGTATTCCTGGCCCTCCGAGCAGAACGGATATCACAATGACTAATCAGTTAGAGACACTACGCCAGGAAATAGATTCGATTGATGCACAGATCTTTGACCTGTTTGAGCAAAGACTTGCAGTTGCCAAACAGATTGGTGCTTACAAAAAAGAACATGGACTCTCTGTTCTAGATTCCTCACGAGAAGATGCTAAAAAAGAGCAGGTTAAAATCTCTGTTTCACCAGAACTTACACCGTATGCTTTAGAGTTACTTGAGGTTTTGATGAAGGCTGCAAAAGCAGTTCAGGAGTCATCTCATGAGCTCTAAAACTGAGCAACAAGCCTCAAGTAACCCTACAGCTCCCTTTGCTCCTTTTGGGCTTATTGGCGAGAAACTCTCTCATAGCTGGTCGGCAGAAATTCATGAAAAGTTAGGGTCGTTTCCCTACCAGCTTCATGAGCTTTCTGCTTCGGAGCTAAAAGACTTCCTCAAAAACCAATCTTGGCATGGTTTGAACGTTACCATCCCTTACAAAAAGAATGCCTGCGCTCTTGCGGACTCAGTTTCTGAGGATGCTCAAGCTATTGGAGCGGCAAATACGCTGGTAAAAGATGCAAGTGGACTCATAGCAGCAGACAATACAGATGTGTATGGCTTTGAGTATCTAGTTAAAAGTCTCAAGGTCAGCTTGAACCAAAAGAAGGCAATAGTTTTGGGAGCCTTTGGTGGTGCTGGCCAGGCAGTTTGCTATGCACTTAAAAAAAGTGGCTCGTATATTGTGGGAGTCTCCAGAAACCCTCAAGTAAGCTCTTCATTTGTTGACTGCGCAATTACGTATGACCGGCTTCAATCCCACTATGACGCTGATCTTCTTGTCAATGCAACGCCAGTAGGAATGTCTCCTCACGCTGGCATCTCCCCTCTTGCCAAAGAGGAACTAGCTTCATTTACGTCCCTGCAATGCGTGATTGATCTTATCTATAATCCGCTGCGCTCTCAGCTTCTTTTAGATGCAGAAAGTCTGGGGCTGCAAAACGCAAACGGTTTAAAAATGCTGGTGGCTCAAGCGGTCAAGGCCAGCTCACTCTTTTTAAGCCAAGAAGCATCAGACGCTCAGATAGAAAATATCTCTCGTGGCCTCCATGCTTCAAAAGAAAACATTGTGCTTATTGGCATGCCTGGTGTAGGAAAAACCTCTACGGGAGAAGCTCTAGCAAAGCTTCTGAATCGTCCCTGGATAGACACAGACCTTCTCATCAAACAAAAAGCTCATTGTGACGCGGCAGCCTACCTACAAACACACGGAGAAGCAGCTTTTAGACGTCTAGAGCATGAAGTAATTCAAGAGATTTCTGGCATGAGCGGTGCAGTAATCTCTTGCGGAGGCGGCGTAGTTGTCACCCCTTCAAACTACCAACTTCTTCGTCAAAACGGAAAGTTTGTCTATCTGACTCGTCCCCTTGATCAATTGGCTCTTGCGGGAAGACCACTCTCACAAAGCATTGGCATACAAGAGCTTGCTGCAAAGCGACTACCTCTCTATGAAGCATGGGCAGACGTAACTTTTTCTTGTCTTGGCAGTCCAGAAGCTGATGCCAAAGGCCTTCTCGCCACGGCATTTAAATAACAGAAAACGTTTACAGTTATTTTTCAACCGTTCACCGGACGGACAAGAGGTGTGTTATTTTGGCACGTTGAAGCCCCTATACTTAATCCTCGTAGGTTTGTATTCAAAAACTTCAAGGATGCTACGTCCAATCAAACAGTTAAGTGTTTGATATTTGGTCGTATTTGGGGAGATATCCGATGGATAGCAATGCTATTGCTCACGAGATTCTTAATGCAATAGGCGGTTCAAAAAACTTAACGCACAACGAAGTATGCATGACGCGACTTCGTCTTTCTATTGATGATATGACGCTTATCGACCATGAACAGTTAGCCACTGCCACTGGCGTTCTTGGTATTGTGGGAAAGGGATCAAACGGTCTTGAGGTAGTCTTTGGCCCCAATCTTGTTAGCCAGGTAAACGATGCTCTTAATTGCATTTTAGGTGAGCCAGAAAAGACTTTTTGTTCGTTAGACGAGAAGCGCTCAGATAACCCAGCTCAACACAATGAAGAGGTGGATGAGCTAATCTCTCTGCTTGCCCAGAAAAATACCCTTGATCAGGATGAAGAAGACTTTGACGGCCTTGTTTCTAACTTAGATGCAGACGACTTTGAAGACGACTATGAGGATGACCTGGACGCTCCTCGCCTGCTCATAATCAACGGTCCAAACATCAACATGCTGGGCATTCGTGAGCCAGAGATTTATGGAAAAGCTGACTACAGAACCCTTATAGAGGCTTGTAAGGAAGAAGCCCTCTCTCAAGGTTTCTCTGACTGTGTGTGTTATCAATCAAACCATGAGGGTGATCTAGTTGATGCGATCCAGGACGCTCTGGGCAGCTATGACGGCATTATCATCAATCCTGCCGCCTATACGCACACCTCAGTTGCTCTGCTCGACGCGGCACTAGCCGTGCAAATTCCCATGATTGAGGTACATCTTACTGACATCTCTACCAGAGAAGACTTTAGGCACATTTCTTATATAAAAGATGCGTGCTTTGCGACAGCTGCTGGCAAAGGAATTGACAGCTACAGAGAGGCAATCCAGCTGATGGCTGCTCATCTCAAAGATGAAGCATAAGTCGCTCCTTATAGCTATCTGACGAGAAACACAAATCTGCTGTAACGGCAAAGTTGCAGCAGATTTTTTATGCATACGAAAGCACGTCTGATTCAGTCATTACCATATCCACAGGAACATCAAATTCTGTATGAGGAAGCATTGTCTTACTCAAATTATGCTGGTAGGCAAGGCAGATTTTCTTGCCAGAATACGTTGACAAGAATCGGTCATAAAATCCTGCGCCATAACCCAGGCGATATCCTTTTGTATCAACAAGTAATGCAGGAACAATGCAAATCGCGTTGCTCATCTGGACTTCTGTTAAAGCAGATAGGTCTTTTGGTGGTTCAAGCAAATTAAATGGTGCGGCTACCAGCTGTTCCAATGAAGCGATAGCAACAAACTCTAAACGATGTCCAGGTAGACAACGAGGCACCGCCACCGTTTTCCCATCGCGTAGGGCGCACTCAATAAACATCCTGGTAGAAACTTCAGATGAAACAGAAACATACGTTAAAACAGTAGTTGCCTCTGAATATTCAGGGGTCTCAAGAAGTTTCTGAGTAATGCGATCATCAAGCACGGACCTCTCTTGCTCAGAAAGAGCTTCTCTTGCTGCTAGACGTTCTTCTCGCAAACGTTGTTTTTCTAATGCCGCAGTATCCATAAAGCCTCCCCTCTAGCTAAGAATAACAACATTTTTGTGTACGTTTTAAGAAGAAACAGACATCTGTCATGTCAAATGTGACTAAATCTCAACAATTTTTATATAGCTTTCTTTTTAGCAAATTCCTGACCTGCACAAATGTAAACCGTTTCTAACTTGTCAAAATATTGCGTATTTGTCACTTGTTTGGCACTACATATTGAGTAAAGTTAGAGGTCGCAACTAATATTTGACGTCATTTGTCCAAAGACATACCTGCTGTCAAAATTAGTCTCAAGATTGCTATTTGTAAACTGCTGAGCGGCCATGCTCCACTCAACACGCTCAGCATGAACGCGGATGTATAAATTGTCCGTGTAAAAAGGAGTGTGTTATGCAGGAAACACCAGCACAGGAGGCTTGGGACGGCTTTGTCGGTGGCAACTGGCAAAGAGCTGTTGATGTCCGAGACTTCATTCAGAAGAATTACACCCCTTATGACGGTGATGATTCCTTCCTCGCTGGTCCAACTGAGGCTACTACAAAGCTTTGGGCGGATGTTATGGATCTCTTTGCACAAGAGACCGCAAACGGTGGCGTACTTGATATGGATACCAAAAAGGTTTCCACTATCACCTCCCACGAGGCTGGCTACATTGACAAGCCACTTGAGCAGATTGTTGGCCTTCAGACTGACAAACCTCTTAAGCGTGCTCTGATGGTAGACGGCGGTGTTCGTATGGCCATGGCTGCATGCAAGGCCTACGGTTATGAGGTTGACCCAGAGATTGTTGACTTCTACACCTATCGTCGCAAAACCCACAATGCAGGCGTTTTTGATGTGTACACCGAGGACATGCGTAAATGCCGTCACTCCCACATCATTACTGGTCTGCCTGATGCATACGGACGCGGCCGCATCATCGGCGATTATCGTCGTGTTGCTCTCTACGGTGTAGATGCTCTTATTACAGACAAGACAAACCAGAAAAATGGCACCAGCTCCATCATGGACGAGAAAACCATTCGTCATCGCGAAGAGCTCTCTGAGCAAATTCGCGCTCTCAAGGAGCTTAAGCAACTTGGTGAGATTTATGGCTTTGATTTGAGCCGTCCTGCAGAGAACTTCAAAGAGGCTGTTCAGTGGCTCTACCTGGGCTATCTTGCTGCCGTAAAAGAGCAAAATGGCGCTGCAATGTCTATCGGTCGCAACACCACCTTCCTGGACATCTATGCAGAGCGCGATCTTGCT
>USKU01000053.1 GCA_900555335.1 uncultured Atopobium sp.
TTCTTCGGCAGAACCTACCAAAGCTGCGCTATTTTGTGCGCCAGGCCTAAAAGCCAGCGCTAACACGCTGCAGAATCATAATCACCCGCATATGAACACCTCCCATTTCTTATGTCCAAGAAATGGGAGGTAGTTCACGACTGGCGAGAAGGACCTTTTACTTTTGGATGTGCCTTTGGGTTCACTAGGACATCTCTCGAGGTAAAACAATGGTAAAGCGTGTGCCTACACCCTCACGAGAGAGCACCTCAATAGAGCCGTCATGATTATCGACAATCCATTTTGCGATGGATAGTCCAAGTCCAGAACCCTCGTTGCTTTCAATACGAGCGTTGTCGGCTCTCCAGAATCTCTCAAAAATATGAGCGGCTGCTGTCTCGGACATGCCCATACCTTCATCTTCGATTGAAACTTGAACGGTTTTCTCATCATACGCGACATTAAAAGAAATGGTGGTCTGAGCAGCAGAATATCGAGCAGCATTTTGCACGATGATACGGATAGACTGCTTAATCATTGCGGTGTCAGCAAGCACCTGATAGCAATCGTCTGTTGGTGTACTCTGATCAAATTTCAGCACATAGTGATGATCTGGATCAATCATTTCCGACTCTTCACAGACCTCAGAAGTTATCCGTGCAAGATTGAGCTTAGTCTTTGTGAGGGTATTTCTTCCTGCGTCTCCGCGTGCTAAGAAGAGGAGCTGCTCAACAAGGTCATGCATGTGTTCGCTCTCGGATTTGAGTGCAGCGATAGACTCATCTAGTACAGCCTCGTCTGTCTTACCCCAGCGATCCAGCATGTCAGTATAACCTCGGATAACAGCTATAGGAGTGCGAAGCTCGTGGCTGGCATCATTAACAAAGCGCATCTGTTGTAATTTTGCTTCTTGCATGCGTTGAAGCAGTTTATTCAAGGCAATCTCAATACTTGCCAGGTCTTGGTCGCCCGTTTGAATCTTTGGCGCATTGATATTGGCTTCTTCAATTGCCTGTTCAAGACTCCTGATTTTCTCACTTTTGACCAGGACGTCATTTGTTGTAGCTTCGGTAGAAAGAACATCAATATTTACCAGTTGGTCTGCTTTAAGTGCAAGTGTATTGAGGGGCTGAAGAGCTCTTCTGACACGACGCATATCACCGAAGAATGACAACAGATCAATGATTTCCCAGATAAGAATTGCAATATACATGGGCCAGAAGCGTGCTAACTCTACACCTAAATCAAATATTTTTGCGCCAAAAGTAGGGCCATGAACAATGTATTTTAGGCTTGAGAGTCCGTGTAAGAAACTGAATCCAGTAAGAGAAATAGAGTGAGACTCAGTAGGGAAAAAACCTAGGTAAAAAGTACCTTGCGGAACATGCTGGTTATACATATAAATAAAAATCAGAGAAATATTTACCAGTAAAAAAAGATCAAAGCCGACGTAATTCATCAGCTTACGCCACCAAAATCCCCAGGTAATTACTCCAGCTGTCGACGAATCAGAGGGAGTAAAGAAAGGTTTTTTATGCTCTTGTATGGAGGACTGGTTATGCTTCTCTGATGACATATCCGACTCCACGAACAGTAGTAATTAGCTTGATGTTATAGCGGTCATCAATTTTTGCACGTAGATGGGCAATATGAACATCTACGTTGTTTGTTTCTCCAGCAAACTCATATCCTAAGGCTTCAGATGCAATACGTTCACGGCTCATGACAACGCCAGCGTGCCCCATAAGCATACGGAGGACTTCAAATTCCTTAGTAGTAAGTTCGATTGAATCGTTCTTGACACAGACTTCTCTACGATCAACATCAAGTGCGACACCCTTAATTGTAAAGGTGCTTGTAGCAGCTGTTTGAGGAATTGTCGGCGAGTTTAAACTGTCTGCCTCGTGGTGTTTGAGTGCCACGCGAATGCGGGCGAGAAGTTCCTCTATCGCAAAAGGTTTGGTGAGGTAGTCATCTGCGCCCGCATCGAGACCAGCTACTTTATCCATAACCGAATCACGAGCAGTAAGCATGATAGTTGGCGTGTTTTTCTCGCGACGAATCCTTCTAAGAACTTCTAGACCATTAAGCTGGGGGAGAAGTACATCAAGCAAGATAAGGTCGTAGTCATTTGACAGTGCTTTTTCAGCTCCGGTTCTTCCGTCAAGAGCTTTGTCTACTTCATAGCCCTCATGTTTAAGCTCGAGTTCTATAAAGCGTGCAATTTTTTCTTCGTCTTCAACGATAAGAACCTTAATCATTTTCTCGCCTAAATATCGAAGTTTTCTATTTTAGGTTTGGAACCAATTGCATTTTATTTTTTGTCGATAACATCTTTTTTGATGGAACCCGCTGCATCTGCAGCCTTATCCATTGCCTCATTTACATCAACAACAATAGGATAAGCTCCCTGAATGTGATAACGCATCTCAAAGAACAGGCCAATGATGAGCAGCCAGAATGTAGCACCCCAGAGGAACAGACCAACAATCGGAATAATTACTGGCATGGCCATGAACTGCTCGCCACGACGAGTAACAATGAATTTTGCTTCTACACTCTTATGGAAGAGTTCCTTGCACTTTTCCCAAAGAGAAGACATATTCTCTGAGAAATCAGACTTCTTGCTTGATTCTTGGTAGGCAATTTGAGCTGCTTCCATTTCTGGAGAAACGTCTGACTGTGCAGCTGACTCAGTAGTATAGTTTGCAGTCTGTTTAGTGGACTTGCCCTGCCTCTCGAGCCAAATAATTGCATCAAGAACATTATCATCACAAGCGTCAAGTGCTGCCTTTGCGTCCTCGTAGCTTACGCCGCACTTCTCGCGAATTACTTCAACCTTTTCTAGCTTTTCCATGATCAGCTTCCTTTCGAGATGTTAAAGACGCCTCTCGTCTTCGTGATACATGGTCTCTTATAAAGATTAACCAATTATTGAGGTTAGATTAAGCTTTCATAAGTATTTTAATGGGATTGTTTACACGTCTCAATTACAGGCAGCGCGCTTACCACTTACCGATTACTTATAAAACTAGCTTGTTTTAGCTATTCAGCAGTTTGAAACTATTAAATAGTTATCTATGACTAACTTTTGGCAATTAAGTTTTCTGTCAGAGCCAGCCTGAATAACAGACACTACATTGTGAGTTTGTGGCAGGAGGCGGTGTGGGTATGGCAAATCGTCAGAACCAAAGTGTTCAAGCTACTGAGTCCAACCAAAATACAAAACAGGATTCTCAGCAATCTGAAGTAAATCCTGTTGCAGTGTTGCTCGAGTGGTCAGACAGAAAAGGTATGTACGCGTTCTCTGTCATCCTTGCCATTATTGGTGTTTTGGGAGGAATGGTTCCCTACGTTGCCGCAGGAAACATGGTGGTTGGTATCTTTAATGGAATTCAAGAATGGTCGTTTTACCTGTATTGGGGACTTATAGCGGGTCTTAGCTATTTAGTAAAAATAGTTTTTCACCATCTTTCAACTACCGTTTCTCATAAGGCAACGTTTGCGACAATTGCAAACATGCGCACCCGAGTGGCAAAGAAGCTGACAACTATCCCCATGGGATATGTGCTTGATACGCCATCCGGCTCTCTCAAACGCCTCTTGGTCGAGAAGATCGATAGTATTGAAACCACACTTGCTCATGCAGTTCCTGAATTAACTTCAAACCTTACAGCTGCTTTTGCGGTTTTTGTGTACCTCATTGTTTTGGATTGGCGTCTTGCTCTTGCTGCTCTACTCACTATTATTGTGGGACTTGCTTGTTTATCAGGCATGATGAAAGACTATGAGTATTGGTATCAAAATACTATCGTAACTGGTAAAGAGATGAACAATGCTTCAGTTGAGTATGTGTCAGGAATTGAGGTAATTAAGGCTTTTGGGCAGTCCGCTAGCTCTTACGAGAAGTTCTCAAAAGCTGTTTATGCCTCTGCCCATGCTTTTATTGATTGGATGAGTCACTGCCAAATCTGGCAGGATGCCATGTTGTCAATTGGTCCTGCAACGTTAGTAACGGTATTGCCCCTTGGATGCTTGTTTGTGCTTCAGGGAACTCTTTCTCCTTCTACTTTTGTTATGTGTGCCGTGCTTTCTTTAGGCATTTTTCAGCCGCTCTTTGAAGCAATGAGCTTTATGGATTCTCTTGCGCAGGTAGGTTCTGTTGTCAAAGAAATCTCTGAGGTATTGAATTACCCAGATCAGGTTCGAGCCGAGGTCCCTTGTACGCTTGAGGGCACTGAAATTAAACTGAGTGATGTTCGTTTCTCGTACGGAAGCAATGAAGTAATCCATGGGATTACTTTAGATATTGAGCCAGGACAAGTTACAGCACTTGTTGGTCCAAGTGGATCAGGTAAGTCTACTGTTGCACGGCTTATCGCAGGTTTCTGGGATCCAAATGGAGGGTCTGTTTCTATTGGAGGACAAGATATTCGCTCCTGCGCTCCATCTCAACTCGCAGACCTTGTAGCTTACGTTGATCAAGATAGTTACCTTTTTGATGAGACCATTATGGAAAATATCAGGATGGGTAAAAAAGACGCCACCGATGAAGAGGTAATTGCTTGCGCAAAAGCTTCTGGCTGCCATAACTTTATCCAATCGCTTCCTCATGGTTATCAAACGGTTGTAGGAGGCTCGGGAGGTCATCTTTCTGGTGGCGAGCGTCAGCGCGTGGCAATTGCTCGAGCTATGCTCAAAAATGCGCCTATTATCATGCTCGATGAAGCAACAGCCTACGCAGATCCAGAATCAGAAGCAGAGGTTGAATCTGCAGTTGCAAAGCTGGTGGCTGGTAAAACGTTGGTGGTTATCGCGCACCGCCTTTCTACTGTACAAAATGCCGACAAAATTGTTGTCGTTAATAATGGCTCCATTGAAGCTGAGGGTACGCACGAGCAGCTTATGGAGACATGTCCGCTCTATGCAACCATGTATCGCGCTCATATCGGCGCACTTGATGAGGCTTAAGGAGGGGAGTAGCAATGTTATCTGTCTTAAAAATGTACTTTCAGTTTGGAAGTTCTTATCGCCAGAAACTCTATAAGGGCCTTTTCTTTACCATTCTTGGCTGTCTCTTTGAAGGCGTACAAATAACGGCGCTTTGGATTGTTTTTACTGCTCTTACTACGGATACACTCTCAACTCAGACAATATTTTCTGCGCTGGGAGTTATGCTTCTGAGCATTATAGGAGCGTTCATTTGCGCTCATTTTAAAAGCGAGAATTTCTGTGATGCTAATTTTAGTATGGCTGGTACCAAGCGTGCGGAAATTGGAGACACGCTGCGCCGCTTACCAATGGGCTATTTTAACGAGAATAGCCTGGGTGAAGTAACAGCTGTTATGACCAATCAGCTTGATGTAATGCAAAATCTTGGTGGCCTACTTTATATGATGGTTGTTGGTGGATTAGCTTTAACCGCAATTATTGTTGCGTTCTTGTTTGTGTTTTGTTGGCAACTAGGCCTTATAACTGCGGCTACATTTGTTCTTTTCTGCATTACTATGGAGCTGCTCCAGGCTTACGTGCGCAATGTATCAGATAAGTATGTAGCTGCTAATACCACCTTAATCAGCTCTGTTCTTGAATATGTCCGCGGCATTAGTGTAGTAAGAGCGTTTTCTCTTATTGATGATGCAGAAGGAAAATATGCCAAGGCAGTTGACGATTGTCACGTTCAAGCGCTTAACCTTGAGCTTAAGGCGCTTCGTTTCTCAGTTTTGCAAATGGTTATCTCTAAAGCCACCAGCATTATCATGTGCCTGGTATCAGTTGGTTTGTGGCTCTCTGGAACACTTGATACAGCTGCTTGTTTAACCGTGGTAGTTATGTCATTTATGTTGTTTAGTCGCCTAGAATCTGCTGGTCGTTTTTCAACTATTCTGCGTAATCTTGAAATTGCAATGGAACAAACAAACGCTATTCTCGCCACTCCCGCAATGGACGAGGGAGAGGGTCTTGAGAAGGCGGCATCTTGCGACATAGAACTTTCTCATGTTTCCTTTGGCTACGATGACAGGCAAATTCTTGAAGATGTCAGCCTTTCTATTCCCGCAGGCACCTCCTGTGCCATTGTGGGGCCAAGTGGATCTGGCAAAACAACTCTTGTCCGCTTGATTGAACGTTTCTGGGATGTGAATT
Source organism: uncultured Atopobium sp. (assembly GCA_900555335.1). Lineage (GTDB taxonomy): Bacteria > Actinomycetota > Coriobacteriia > Coriobacteriales > Atopobiaceae > Lancefieldella. Next base: position 6,124 of record USKU01000053.1, read on the forward strand.
CAGGTCAAGTGACCCTTGGTGGACGCGATGTGCGCGACTATAAAGTTGACGCCCTACTCCAAAATTTCTCTACCGTATTTCAGGGAGTATTCCTTTTTGATGACACCATTGAGAACAACATCAAGTTTGGCAATCCAGACGCAACTCATGAGCAAGTAGTTGACGCAGCTAAGCGTGCCTGCTGTGAAGAGTTTATTGAGGCTTTGCCTGATGGATATGAAACGCGCTTAGGAGAAGGTGGCTCAATGCTTTCTGGCGGCGAGCGCCAGCGTCTTTCTATTGCGCGCGCTATCTTAAAAGATGCGCCAATCGTAGTACTTGATGAGGCAACGGCTAATGTTGATCCAGAAAACGAGCTTGAACTTCAGCGTGCAATCGCAGAGCTCACAAACTCTAAGACCGTTATTATGATTGCCCATCGCCTAAAGACGGTGCGTAAAGCAAATCAGATACTTGTCCTGGATAAGGGCCGTATTGTTCAAAGAGGCACTCACGAGTCACTGATGGCAGAAGGCGGCATCTACGCTGATTTTGTTAACATGCGCGAGAAAACCGTCGGCTGGAAAATTGCCTAACTGCTGGTAAGACGCTAAAAATATCCCACGTAAAAAATATGCACCCAAGCTTGTGCTTGGGTGCATATAACGTTAAAGCTGAAATGCGGTTTACTGAACCTGGCAAATCATAGCAACATTAGTTGAAGTGGTGTAGTCACCAAGACGTGGGCTGGTATGAGGATCGCCAGCAGTCAGAACAACAATGTCACCGGTCTCAACGACACCAACTTCCTTTGCAATGTTCAAAGCGTTGTACATGGTGTTAGAAAGAGTGCCCTGCTCAGAGGTCTTGAATGCATAGACACCCCAATAGAAGCAGGTACGACGAACTGCCTCATCAGATGGAGACATTGCATACAGAGGACGCTTTGGACGGAAGTTAGAAACAAGGCGAGCAGTGCGGCCAGAGTGTGTTGGGCAGATGATGCACTTAGCGTCAACACGGATTGCCATATCAACTGCAGCAAAGCCTGTAGCACCGTTGACGTTCTTAAGACCCTCACGCTGGTGATAGACATCCTTGACTGGCAGGTACTTCTCGGTTTCCTTGCAGATGGAAGCCATGGTCTTTACTGCCTCAACAGGGTACTTACCAGCTGCAGACTCACCAGAAAGCATGACGCAGTCAGTGCCGTCGTAGATTGCGTTAGCAACGTCCGTAACCTCTGCACGGGTTGGGCGAGGGTTGCGAATCATAGAGTCAAGCATCTGAGTTGCGGTGATGACAGGCTTGTAAGCATCGTTGCATTTCTTGATGATAGTCTTCTGGATGTGAGGAACCTCAGCTGCAGGAACCTCAACGCCAAGGTCACCACGGGCAACCATGATGCCGTTAGAAGCTGCAAGAATCTCGTCGAAGTTCTTTACGCCAAGAGCAGACTCAATCTTAGGGAAGATCTGTACGTTAGGAGTACCCATCTCACGGCAGATGTTACGAATCTCCTCAACTGCAGCGCCGTCACGGATGAAGGAAGCAGCAATTGCGTCAATACCAAGCTCGCAACCAAACATGATGTCTGCGCGGTCCTGCTCAGTGACGGAAGGAAGGCCAATGTTGACGTTAGGAACGTTTACGCCCTTCTTCTCGCCAAGCTCACCACCGTTGATGATCTTGCAGTGCATGTCAGTGCCCTCAACATGATCAACCTCAAGACCAATGAGACCGTCATCAATAAGGATGATGGAGCCCTTCTTGACCTCTTTTGGAAGATTCTTGTAGTCAAGTGAGAAGCGCTGAGCATTGCCGATGACGTCATCATCAGTGGTGACAATAACGGAATCACCAGTAGTAAGGGTGACCTTCTTGCCATCCTCGAGAAGACCGGTGCGAACCTCAGGACCCTTGGTATCAAGCATGATAGCAATAGGAATACCAAGCTCATCAGAGATAGAACGAACGCGACCAATCATAGTGCGGTGATACTCATGGCTACCGTGCGAGAAGTTAAAACGTGCGACGTTCATACCAGCAAGAATGAGCTCACGAAGGACCTCATCACTTTCTGTAGCAGGACCCATAGTACAAACAATCTTGGTCTTTTTGCGAGCCATATCTCTCCTTTTCATAGGAATTGAAATCACATTCGGTTATCAATAGTAACCGTTTTCAGAGTGTTTGTTTCTCTGGTACTTAGCAAACCACACTTTTATCAATGTAATCAGTACCCTCAGCAAAAGCAGTTGCGTTATCTAGCGTAACCTGAGCAATCTGAGAAAGTGCCTCATGAGTAAAGAACGCCTGGTGACTTGTCATGACAACGTTAGGGAAAGAGCAAAGCGTAGAGGTAACTGAATCAAAGACCTCAGCGCCGCGGTCCTTATAGACGTTTGGATTTTCTTCTTCATAAACGTCAAGACCACAAGCACCAATTTTGCCAGAAAGAATGCCGCGAATAAGAGCATTGGTATCAATAAGTCCACCGCGACCAGTATTAACGAGGATAACGCCATC